>JBDUAH010000011.1:0-19832 GCA_040004745.1 Chthoniobacterales bacterium
CGTTGATCAATTCCGGCTTCCTGGATGAAGCCCGCGCGTGGCGGGAATGGCTCTTACGCGCGGTCGCCGGTAATCCCGAGCAGATGCAAATCATGTACGGCGTTTGCGGCGAGCGGCGGCTGACGGAATTCGAACTGCCGTGGCTTTCCGGTTACGAAAATTCGAAGCCCGTCCGCGTCGGCAACCTGGCCTCGAGTCAATTCCAACTGGACGTGTTTGGCGAGGTGATGGATTCGATGTATCGCGCGCACTGCGCCGGGATCAAAACGAGCAAGACCGATTGGCGAATGCAGGCGGCCTTGATCCGTTCGCTCGAATCAAAATGGGAGGAGCCTGATTACGGCATCTGGGAAGTGCGCGGCGATCCGCAGCATTTCACCCATTCGAAAATGATGGCCTGGGTGGCGTTCGATCGTGCGGTCAAGATCGGCGAGGAGAGCGGGTTCTCGTCTCCGGAGAATTTGGAACGCCGGCGTGCTATCCGCGATCATGTGCACGAGCAGGTTTGCAGGGAAGGCTTTAACGAAAAGAAGCAGGCCTTCACGCAGGTGTACGGCTCGGAGCAACTGGATGCGAGCCTGCTCATGATGCCGCTGGTCGGGTTTTTGCCGCCGGACGATCCGCGCGTCATCAGCACGGTGGAAGCGATCCAGAGCGAGCTGGTGGAGGAGGGGTTCGTCCTGCGTTATCGCACCGAACACAAAGTCGATGGCCTGCCGGGCGATGAGGGCGTGTTCCTGCTGTGCTCTTTTTGGCTGGCGGATTCTTTGCATCTCATCGGCCGCACCGAGGAAGCGCGGAAGCTCTTCGAGCGCTTGCTCACATTACGCAATGATGTGGGCCTGCTCGCGGAAGAGTACGATCCGCGCGCGAAGCGGCAGTTGGGAAATTTCCCGCAGGCCTTCTCGCACATCGCGCTTGTGAACACGGCGCGGATTCTTTCGGGCAAGCAAAAGGAAATTTAGGCGAGACGTTAACCCGGCCATTTCTAGGTGGGCGAAGTCTTTTGGCCGGACATGATGACTGGCGAAACAGCGGAAAACAATTTCACCCTCTCGGCGTTTGCGCAACGGCATCTTACGCGCTTTGCACGAGGCGTTTGATCAACTCCTCATCAGTCGCGAGGCCGAGAAGTTTCTTGCGTGCATCGACCACCGCTGCGAGGCGCAGACGCGCGGCGCGCAAGCGACGGATCACTCGATAGGCGGGTTCATTTTCTGTCGCGGTCACGATTCGCCGCGTGTAGCGAGCGAGAGTCGCCGGCGCGCTTTTATCGAGCAGGATATCGAGAACGTTGACCAGGCCGATGGCCTCGCCGGCGTGGATGACGGGGAAGCGATCGACGCCCGAGGTGCTGCTTAGTTTCAGGACCGATTCGACGGAGCTACTCGCTGGCACGGTGAGGCATTTCCCAAGCGGCTGCATGACATCGCGCACGCGCACATTCCGGAAATCGACGACGTTGTGAATCATCGCCCGCTCCGACGATGTGAGGGAGCCTTCGCGCTCGCTTTGCACGGCCACTTGCTTCAATTCCTCGCGCGCGGCAAAGAGGCGACGTTCCGCGGTCGCGCGGCGGCGCAAGAGCAACCGCCCCAAAAGTTCCCCCACTTCGAGCAGTGGCCAGAGCACCAGCGAGGTCTTTTCCAGCAACCCGCCGAGAGCGGACAAGGCGCGCAAGGGAAAACGCCGAAAGAGTGATTTCGGTAGGACGCCGAGCAGGAAGAGGTGAATCGGGATCGCCGCGGCGACGGTGATGAAATAGCCGACCAGACCTAACGAGTTTACAACCACGCGCGTGGCGAGGAGGAGCGCGATAATGTTGGCTACGTTAGTGACGAGGAGGACCGTGACCAGGAGGCGTTCGGGTTCTTCGAGCAAGCGTGCGAGCCTGGCCGCCCCCGGCGTTTTCTGCTTCACTTGTCGACGGAGGCGGACCAGGTCGACGGAGAGCAGCCCGGCCTCGATCCCATTGAACAGAAACGTCAAAGCGCACAGTCCGAAAATGGCGAGCCAGATCATGATTTTTCTATCCCGTTTTCGACTGTCGGCTGCTGGACCGCTTCGAGGTTGGTGGTTTTCTGGAGCACCAATTCTTCAATGCGCCGCCGCGCCGTGCGCCGCACGGTGATGGCGAGGCGAGGCAATTCCACCTGTGTCCCGGAGGGTGGCAGGTAGCCCAGCCGGTTGAAGACCAGACCGCCGATGGTGTCGATTCCATCGGTCTCAAGTTCGAACCCGAGGTGCTCCGCCAGATCGTCGAGCCGCGCATTTCCGCTCACGAGGAAGCGTCCGTCATCCAGCGGCTCGATGTAAAGGTCGGCCTGCCCGAGCGGCGCGGCGTCGCTCATGATTTCCTCGATGATATCGGAGAGCGTGATGATGCCTTCGGTGCCGCCATATTCGTCCACCACAATGGCCAGCCCTTGCGGATGTGAGAGGAAACTGCGGAGCAGATCGGGCGCGCGCATGGTTTCGGGAACGAACGACGGCGCGACCAGATTCTCCGTGAAATGTTCGCTCGGATCGAGCAGGAAAAGCTTCACGTCCAGGATGCCGATGATCTGGTCTGGCGATTCTGCGTAAACCGGCACCCGGCGATGACGCTTCTCTTGCAGCTTCGCGGTCGCCTCTTCATTGGTGCAATCATCCGAGAGGAAGAACGTGTCCGTGCGCGGCGTCATGCAATCCTTCGCCGTCTTGTCGCCTAATTTGATGATCTCCTGGATCATCTCGCCTTCCGCTTCCTGGAGCGTGCCTTCCTCCTCGCCCATCTCCACTAGCGTCTCGAGCTCTTCGTCGGTGATTCCAGCCTTTTTCCGTGCCGGCGCGATGCGGTCGACCATGACCTCGCTCACGCTTTCCAAGGCGCGTCCCACGCGATCCAACAACGGCATGAGCGCGCGCAAAGTGAATACGCCAACCGCCGAAAGTCGATAAGGAGCAGAAAGCGCCAGCACCTTCGGAACGAGATCGCAGAGCAGAACGATGACCGCAAAAATAACGGTCGCGGCCAACCATTGCGGGACCTTCTCGGCGGCCACTGGGCCTTCCCAGAGCAGGAAAAGACAGAGCACGATGAGCGGCACGTTCACCACCGCGTCGCTCAAGAGCAGAACATTGAGCACGCGCCGCGGATTTTCGCAAAAAGCCTGAATGAAACTTTTCAGAGAAGGATGCTGTTCCTCGAGGCGACGGAGCTGATGCGCCTTCAACGAAAAAAGCGCCGTCTCCAGCCCCGAGAAAAGCGCGGAGAGGAAGATGAGCGCCCCGATGACCGACAGGAGAATGATGAGTTCGCCCGTGGTCATGCCACGTGGTCACGGTCGCCGCGATTACAGTTCCCCGGCTGGAAAATAAAACGTGCCGGTTTGCCCCTCATCTCAGAATGCGGAAACTAACCCCAGATGAGGAAAGGTGAAAGAATTTCCCGGTTCGTCGCTGAGCTGGAGGGCATCGCTCCCGTCGATGCCCCGCGCGCGATCGCGGATCATCCCTGTTATCGCGGCTTTTTCCGGTGCTGGAATGAGCAGCGCTACTACGAAGCGCACGATGTGCTCGAGCATCTCTGGTTAACCACGACTACCGATGACTGGGCCTACTTCAAAGGCCTCATTCAAGCCGCGGGCGGATTCGTTCACTTGCAAAAGCATTTCGAATTTCCCACGCACCGTGTCCACGGTCGCCGCCTCGGCCCCGCGGTGCGTCTGTTCCGTCTGGCGGAGAAAAATCTCGCACCCTTCGCGCCAGCGCGTCATCGGTTCGACGTCGCGGGTTTGATTCAACTCCTCCGCCAAACAGCCGCGTCGATCGAGGACTCTGCGTTGCAGCAGAATCCGTGGTCGCCTGAAAGTGCCCCCCGGCTCGCGCTTTCGGCCCATTGAGCGTTGGACGTTGAAGGTTGGGCGTTGGACGTTTCCGCTCTCATGCCGAACCGCCTTGCCGACGAAAAATCGCCCTACCTTCTCCAACACGCGGATAACCCGGTCGATTGGCTGCCGTGGGGCGAGGAAGCCTTCGCCAAAGCGCGCGCGGAGCAGAAGGCGATTTTCCTCTCGATCGGCTACTCCACGTGCCATTGGTGCCACGTGATGGCGCATGAGTCGTTCGAAAATGAAGCGACGGCTGCGATCATGAATCGCGAGTTCGTGAACATCAAAGTCGATCGCGAGGAGCGGCCGGATGTGGATCGAGTGTACATGACGTTTGTGCAGGCCACGACCGGCCACGGAGGCTGGCCGATGAGCGTGTGGCTGACGCCGGAACTGAAGCCGTTTGTGGGCGGCACTTACTTTCCGCCAGAGGATCGTTACGGGCAGCCGGGATTCAAAAAAGTGCTCGAACGGATCGCGGCTGCCTGGCAGCAGGACCCGGTAAAAATCTCCGAGCAAGGGACGCGGATCATCGAAGCGTTGCAGGAAGCCGCCAGCAGTCCGAGCGGCAACCGCGATTCGTTAGGAGCGGAGATTATCGATGCTGCTTATCAGCAAATCGCGCGCAGCTACGATCCGCACGAAGGCGGCTTCGGCGGCGCACCAAAATTTCCCCGGCCGGTGATGCTGAATTTTCTTTTTCGCGTCTACGCGCGCGATCCCAAGAGCACTGCGGGCAAACACGCGCTGGAGATGAATTTGTTTACGCTGAGCAAGATGGCGGCGGGCGGGATGCATGATCATCTCGGCGGTGGGTTTTCGCGCTATTCCGTGGATGCCTTCTGGCACGTGCCGCATTTTGAAAAGATGCTCTACGATCAGGCGCAACTGGCGCTGGCCTACTTGGATGCTTTCCAAATTACGCGGGAGCCGCTTTTCGAAAATGTCGCGCGTGATGTGTTGGATTATGTCCGCCGCGATATGACGGCGCCAGAAGGCGGATTCTATTCTGCGGAAGATGCGGACAGCATTATTGAACACGGCCGAACCGAGCACGCGGAGGGTGCGTTTTACGTTTGGACGCAGGATCAGATCGAGACCGCGCTGGGCGGAAACGCGGATCTTTTCAACTTCCACTACGGCGTAGAAGCAGTCGGGAACGCGCCGGCGGGCGCAGATCCTCATGGCGAATTTGTTGGCAAAAATATTTTAATCGAGCGGCACTCGCTGGCGGAAACGGCCGAGCATTTCAAGAAGAGCGAAACGGAGGTGCGCGAAATTCTCGCGGCCGCGCGCGAAACTTTGCTCGCGACCCGAGCTAAGCGGCCGCGCCCGCATTTGGACGACAAGATCATCACGGCCTGGAATGGCCTCATGATCTCGGCTTTCGCGCGCGCGGCGCAGGTGCTCGACGATCCGCCTTACTTGAGCGCAGCGGAAAATGCGGCGCAGTGCGTGCGCACTCAGTTATTCGACGAAGCCAGCGGGACGCTGGTGCGCAACTATCGCGAAGGCCGCAGCGCCGTCGAAGGTTTTGCGGACGACTACGCGTTTGTGATTCAAGGATTGCTCGATCTTTACGAGGCCTCATTCGATGTGGAATGGCTGAAGTTTGCCTTGACCCTGCAGGAGACACAGGACCGGCTTTTCTTCGATGCGGAGGATGCCGGCTACTTCAGCGGGACCGGCAACGATCCCAGTATTCTTCTGCGAATGAAGGAGGACAACGACGGCGCGGAGCCGGCGGCAAGTTCGATCGCAGCCCTGAACCTTTTGCGGCTCGCCCAAATCCGGAATGACGCGGCCATGCGCGAACGGGCGGAGAAGACGATCGCGTCGTTTGGCGCCACCCTTACGAGAGTGCCGAGCGCGATGCCGCAAATGTTGGTGGCGCTGGCTGCGAGCCTGGCGACAGCGCGGCAAATTGTGATTGCCGGCCCGCGCGATTCCGCGGAGACACGCGCTCTGCTGCGCGAAGTGCATCAGCATTATTTACCGAACAAGATCGTGCTGTTAACCGATGAAGGCGAAACGGGGGCGTTCGCTGGCGAGAAATTGGAGGCACTTCGGGAGATGAAACCGCTCGACGGAAAGCCGGCGGTTTATATCTGCGAAAATTTCGCCTGCCAAGCGCCCACATCGGACGTCGAGGAAGTGAGGCGCGCACTCTCACACACCGCTTAACGCTTCTGGATAACTGGCGCGGCCGACGGCAGCGCCGACCCGGATTTCGATTTCACGAAGGAAACGTCGGTGCCGTTGATGGAGCCGTTGAGATTCACGTCACTGCGAAAGTTTGAAGCGGAAATCTCGGCGCCTGCTTGCGACTTGACCTGACCCAAATCGGAAGCGTTGACGGTGCCATCGCCTGTGACGTCGCCGACCAGGATACTCAGCGGAACCGTGACGTCGTTGAGCGTGTTGCCGTCCGTCACGCCCGAGAGGGCAACCTTCACGGTTTGAGCGTTGGCCACTCCGGTGAGATTGACCGTGACCGTGTTCGTCCCGCTCCCGGAAACACTCGTGACGCTGCCGGTGCCCTGCTCGACGGCCGCCTGACTGAGCGAAACGGGCATGGGAAAAGTGGCGATGATTTGATAATCATTCGTCGCCCCGCCGCTGCGGCTCTCAACTCCAGCCGGACCGGTGAGAGGAAGGTTGACGTCAAAACTTCCCGCGCTGCCGTGGACTTTGCGAGACACAACCTGGTTCGGCGCAAGCGGCGCCACGACTTCGAATTGCGTCATCATCCCATCATCCTCGTGCTCGAGGATGTGACAATGGAACATATAGATGCCGAGGTGGTCGGTGAACTTCATCTTCACCGCGAGCGTTTCGCCAGCGCCAAGGCTCCACGTTTCCTTCATGGTCTCGTAGGGGTAACAGGGCCCGCCGTTACGGCTCACGCATTGCTGATCGACATCGTGGATGTGCACCATATGAGTGCTCCCCGTGGGATTGGTGAAGACCCACTGCTCCGTGGTGCCAAGGGCGGGGCGGGCGTCAGTCCGGTTGGCGTCGAAGCTCTGACCATTGATGGTCCAATGCCCCTTGGTGTAGTCGAAGCTGAAATTTCGCGTCAGCTCGGGCTCGCCGAGTTCGGGCAATGCTCGGAGGGTCGAGGGAATGGAGCTATTATCCGTGACGTGCTGCGTTACCCGGAACTTCATCAGCGGGATCACTTTGTAGCCATCCATGAGATAAATTTCCTGCCCAAGTTTTCCGGCGAAATCGACCACCAGATCCACCCGCTCGGCCGGACCGATCTCAATCGCGGTGCGCGACACCGGAGCCGGCAGCAAACCGCTTTCGGTGCCGATCTGAGTGAAAGCGTCGCCTGAGTTCAGGCTCAAAATGTAGATTCGGGCGTTGGCGCCATTCAGGATCCGGAGCCGATATTTGCGATCGGCGACGTCGTAGTAGGGCTGGTAAACACCGTTGATCAGAACCTTACCGCCGACCACGCCCGACGGATCATAGAAGTATTGAATCTGGTTGTCCTGATCAAACTGGCGGTCAACGATGACCAACGGGAGTTCATAGGCACCGGAAGGAAGCGTCTGGGGATCCGCCGGATCATCGATGATGTAGAGCCCGGAGAGGCCCATCCACACTTTCATCCCGGTCTCGTCCAGCTTGTGGTCATGGTAAAACTGCATGACGCCACGCTCATTCCCGCCGTCCTCGGTCCCGTCGAAAGTGTATGTCCGCGCTGCGCCGGGTGCGATGAGGAATTGGGATCCCGTCACGTAACCATCGTCGACGGGCTTCGAATGATTCCCGTGATGGTGCACGGTGAGCGGCCCTGCGATGGAGCCGAGATTGTTGGTGAACGTAACGTGCGCAGGCTGACCGGTGGGACGGCAAATCGTGAGGCCCGGATACGTTCCTCCGTAGGTCCACATGTAGGTCGGCGGCCCGTCGAGGATTTGCACGAACGACTCTTGGATGCTGATCAGCACTTCCGCCGCGGTGGTGACAGGCGCGAAGACCAACGAATGCTGTGAGAACGGCGTTGGAGTTGGCGTAGGAGTCGGGCTGGGTGTGGGAGTCGGCGTGGGCGTGGGCGAAGGAGTGGGCGTGGGGCTTGGAGTGGGCGTGGGGGTTGGGGTCGGCGTCGGAGTCGGGGCCGTCACTGTTATTGTACACGTCATCATCGCTCCGTGGACCCGGCAGTAATACGGAAAACTCGCGGCCGTGGGGAAGACGTGCGAGAAAGTGAAACCGCTATTATGGATTCCGGCATCCCAGATCCCGTTTTGGGCTATTGGGCGTCCCGGAGGTTGTGCTGTGATTATTCCCTCCCCAATTCCATTGGATGGTATCGCCCGCCGAGATCGTGACCAAACGGGCATTAAAATTACTTCCTCCCGTACCCACCGTGACGATGGTCGTCGCGGCGGGAGCAAGCGTAGGAAAGAAAAGAACAAGTAAAATGAGCAGACGAAGATTCATAATTAGATGCAGTCCCTACTTCTTATTCGAGCGCTGAGGGTGCACGGAGGCGGATCAGCAAAAAATGTTTGCCAGAACAGTCGACCGGCAAACCGGGAGGGCCGAAACCAGGTATTTTAGTGATCGAGATGCTCGAACTTCGCGGTCGAAGTGGGCAATTTGGGACGACGGCGGAGGCGCATCCAATTATTCCAGGTTTTCCTAATGCTGTCGCCGGGCGTCAGGTAGTGCTGGCTCAATTCATTGCTCTTCACAATCTGGGCGACGATTCCCGCGACCGTGAAATCCTCCGTGTCCAAGATCGTGTAGGCGGTGCCGAGCGCTTCGCAATGGTGCGCGTCGCTCGCCGCCGTCATCGGTAAACCGCGGAGCTGCGCGTAATCGAAGGCGTATTTGTTATAGCGCCGGAGCGTGGTGGCGGCGTTGAAGACTTCCAGCGCATCGATCGGTAATGTCTCCAGCACCGGAAAACGAATGCCGGCGCGGAAGAGATCGTACGGATGCGGAGGAATGGCGAGACCGCCGTGCTCGTGAATGATTTCGCAAACTTCGCGCGCGGGCCGGCCTTTCAGATTAGGAATGGTGGTGCCGATGCAAAGCAGGTGTCCTTCGTCGGTCGTTACTTCCTGGCCTGGGACGATGAGGAAATCATCGACCGGCTGGCCATCCTCCCGCATGAGCCCTTTATCGAGTAAATAGGCGACCGCGTCGCAGGTATTATGATCGGTGACGGCGAAGCCTTGAAGGCCTTTCGCTTTTGCCGCAGCAATGTTGTCCTCGGGGCTCGAGACGCCATCCCCCGAAAAGAAGGTGTGAGTGTGGAGGTCGACCTTGAGCGGCATCGGGAGGAGGCTAGTTTGCGAGGAAATAAATGGAAAGCGTCGGTTTTAAAGAATGGGCTCTGGTCTGCGAGGCGCTGGGACGGGGCGAGCAAAGCATTATCCTGCGAAAAGGCGGGATCGCAGAGGGCCGGGCCGGCTTTCAATTTGAGCACCGCGAGTTCTTTCTTTTCCCGACGTTCTTTCACGAGCAGCTCGGGAAGACGCGGCTCGCGGAGGCTCAGATTCCGGAGAAGCGCGCGGACACAGTGGAGATCCGGCTTTTTGCGCGGATGGAATTTTCGACGGTGGTGACGGATTGGGAGAAAGCGATCGCGCTGGAGCCGTTCCATATCCTGACGCGCGAGGTGGTGCGGGAGCGTTTCGATTACGACGAGGCACCGGGGATACACGTGGCGTTTCTGCGCGTTTTTCGACTCGATCCGAGCTGGAGCCTGCCGGGCGAAAAAAAATATGGCGGTTGCCGATCCTGGCTGAATCTTCCGCCTCTACCGGCAAATTCGCGACACCACGCGATCGCGAGTGACGACGAACACGCGAATCGAGCCACCGCATTGCGAGAGATTATCGCGGACTAGACCAACGCTTCGACCAATGGCGCCGCATCGCCATCAGTCGAAGCCTCCGCGGGATCGCGATTGAACTGCATGTCGTAGAGGCGGCGATAGTGGCCGCTTTGCTCCATCAGTTCGGCGTGCGTTCCGACTTCTTTGATGTGGCCGTGATCCATGACCACGATTTGATCGGCGGAGAGAATGGTCGAGAGGCGATGCGCGATCGCGATCACGGTGCGTCCGGTGGAGAGCGTTTCGAGGGCGAGCTGGATTTGTTTTTCCGATTCGGAGTCGAGTGCGGAAGTCGCTTCATCGAGCAGCAAAATAGGCGCGTTCTTGAGCAACGCGCGCGCGATCGCGATGCGTTGCTGTTGTCCGCCGGAAAGGAGGCAGCCTTTATCGCCGATTACCGTTTCGTAGCCCTGCGGCTGGGCCATGATGAAGTCGTGCGCGAAGGCAGTTCGGGCGGATTCGAACACTTCCTCTTTCGTCGCGTCGAGCCGGCCGAACTGGATGTTGCTGAAGATGGTATCGTGAAAAAGAAACGTCTCTTGCGTGACGAGGCCAATCTGTTCGCGCAATGATTTCTGCGTCACGGCGCGCAAATCGTGGCCGTCCACTTTGATGGTGCCGCTAGTCGGATCGTAAAGACGAAGGAGGAGCGAGAGGATGCTGCTTTTACCCGCGCCACTGGCGCCCACGAGCGCATAAGTTTTCCCGGGCGGGATGTGAAGGTTCACCTCGTGAACCGCATTGATGTTTCCGCCAGCGTAACGGAAATCCACATTTTCAAACGCGATGTGCCCCTGAACGGGCGGCAGGTCGATCGCGTCAGGCGCATTCACGATGCTGGGTTTGGAATCCAAGATCGCGAAGATTTCCTCCGTTGCCTGAATCGAGCGCTCCATGATGACCTGGATCCGGCTGAGCGTTTTGATCGGCTGATAAAGAAGGAAGATGCCGGCGTTCAAAGCCAAAAAGCGTGCCGCGCTGACCTCGCTGAAATAGACGTACAGCAGCGCCAGGCCGACGCCAAACGCGGCGATCGTCTCGACCAGCGGCCCCGTGGACTCCATCGCGCGGACGATGCGGATGGCGTTATCGAATTGCTGCCGGTTGCTGCGGCGGAAAATTTTGTCCTGATGTTCTTCGCGTGCGAAGGATTTGATCACACGGATGCCGGCAAAGGTTTCCTGCATCGTCACCACCATCTCGCTCATGTTTTCCTGCTCCGACTTCGCGGCGCGGCGCGCGCGTCGGCTATAGAAGCTGATCGGGACGATACAGATCGGGAAAAGCACGAGCGTGACGAGCGTGAATCGCCAATCGAGATACAGCAGCACGGCCACTCCGGAGACGATGGCGATCGGTTGCTTGAAGAGGTCGCTGCTCACGCTGGTGAGCGCCATCTGCATCATCCGGGTGTCGTTGGTGATGCGCGACATCAGCGAGCCGGAGCGCGCCTTGTTAAAGAAATCCATCGAGTGGCTGAGGATCTTCTGGAAGAGCTGGGTGCGGATATCGGTCAGGACTTTGTTGCTCACCCAAGCCATGCAGTAGCTGTTCAAATAGGCGCACGCGCTCCGCGTGAGCATGACGGCGGGAATGGCAAGACAGAGGAAGAGGAGTGAATCGATGCGCGGCCCGAGATCGAGCTGGCTGCGATTCTGGAGGAGCGATTGCGTGGTCATGACGCGACCGCTGCCTTGGAAGACAAATGCCATCACTTTCCCGAGCACAAGCGGGAGGGCGCCGTTGATGAGCCCGTAGAGAAACCCGAAGCCGAGGCCGACGGCGAAGCGCGCTTTGTACGGCTTCACATATTGGAAAAGCCGTCGGTAGGGACCGGAGCCGGCTTTCAATGTGGCGGTGAGCGAGCGCTTCGTTTTCACGGGTGCGGAAGGTGCACTCATAGAGGGGCGGCGCGCGGCGGCGCGAGCAGCGCTTTCATAGCATCGATCACTTGTTGCGTCGAGATGAGGTTCATCGGTGCGCCCTTGGCGTCGGGCGAGAATTCGGTCAAAGGAGTGACCTCTCCAGCCTGCAAAATCAGCGCCGAAGTGAAGCGCGGGCGCCAATGCAGTGGATTCGTAGGACCGAAGAGCGCGACCTGGGGAGTATGCATCGCCGCGGCCAGATGGACTGGCGCGGAATCAACCGTCACCAGAAGACGCGCCTTCTTGATTAAAGCAGCCAGCGTCAGCAAATCGAGCCGGCCACAGAGATCGATAAACGACGCACCGCTCGTGGCTTTGATTTGTGCGATGTGATTCTCTTCAATGAACGAAGGGCTGCCCGTGACGAGACACGGCAATCCACTTCGCGTAGCGAACGCAATCACTTCACTCCAGCGTTCTGCTTCCCAGAATTTCTCACTCCGGGCGGAACCTGGATGAAGGAGAAGGAAGTCGCCGGTGACATGGTGTTCCGCCAAGACCTGATCCGCCGCTGTAAGTGCAGCGGACGGAAGTTCCAGCGTCAGGGCTGCGGAGGACTCGCGAATTCCCAGCGGCTCCAGCAGCGCGAGGTAATGATCCACGGTGTGCAGCTCGCGGAGCCCGGAAGGGACGAAGCGATTATAGACGAGTGCACGCACCTTCGACTGCATCTTCACGTGGCCGGAAGTCACTCGCGTCTGCGCGCCGGCAAGAAGGGTGAGAAGGGCGGAACGATCGCTGTGCGTGAAATCGATGGAGGTATCAAATTTTCGACGCGCTACCGTTGCCCAATCGGAGGCGAGCAGCGTGTGATCGAGGCCCACGACGGCCGGGAGCAGATCACGCGTAGCATCAGAAACGACGAGCGTTATTTCGGCGTGGGGAAACTTCTCGCGCACGGCTGCGATTGCCGGCGTCGTCAGGATGAGGTCGCCGATGCGCTTAAGTTGAAGGAGAAAAATTTTCACTGCATCGCGCGCGCGTAACCCTCGAGAAGGCGCGTGCGGAAATGGTCCCAAGTGAAATTCTCCACGACGCGCGCACGCGCCGCGACACTCATTCGTTCGACGATTTCCGGATGGTCGTAGAGATGCTGGATCGCTTCCGCCAAACGATCGACGTCTCCCGGCGGCACAATGATTCCCTCCACGCCATCGTTCACGACATCCCCGGATTCCCGGGTGGTGATCAACGGCAAACCACAGGCCGCCGCCTCGTAGGTGGTCTTTGCGCTCCCTTCCAGGCTGGACGGAAAAGCGTAAATTGTCCCCTGGCTCAAATATTTTTCCACATCCTGCGCGAACCCGACGACACGAATGTTCTCCCGCCAAAACTTTTCCAAATGGGTTTTGGCTTCCGCGTGCACACTGCCGACCAACCAGAGCTCCGCGTTCTTCAGATTCAGCCGGTGCCACGCTTCAAGTAGCGTGTGGATGCCCTTGCGCTCGATCAAGGCGCCGGAAAATACGACGCGGAAAACTTCCGACCGCGTGCCGGGTCTGAAGCGCTCGATATCGACGCCACGGGGCAGATAAAAAAGTTTCTCCTCAGGAAAGCCACGCTCGCGAAATGAGTCAGCCGCTTTCTCCGAAAGCACGATGAGCAGGCTGGCAAGATCGTATTCCTCAAGGAAACGCTCACGCTCGATCAGAAACCTATCCTTCCAATTTCCCTGCCGCTGCGATGGTTTGTGGACCGCTCCATCCCGATGCCAGGTGGGAATTTCCACCAATGAAGGAATGCCCCGCTGCCGCGCCACGCGGAGAGTTTCCAGACAATCACCCGACCAACTATGAAAGAGATCGTAACGTCCGGTATCGAGCTGACGGGCGGCGACCCAATCGAGATATTTCTTCTTCGCGCCATAGTACTGCGAGCGATTGACGAAAGACGAAAGCAACCGAACCGGATGCCAGCGAAGAGACTGGATGAGCGAGCTGGGAATTTCGCTCTGCCGATTGTCGTAGGCGACCGCGCGACCGAGAAAGCCGCCGCGATAGGAAGCGCGCAAAGACTCCAATGCGTCCGTGTCCAAACCCGAGCCGCCGATGCGGGCGAAGATCGAGTAAAGGAGATGCTTCGGGAGCACCAGCGGCGGCGTGGCGGGCTGCGGCGGCCGCTCGTTTTGAGTTTCACCGAGCATCGGCTCACCAGTATTGTGGCGTTTCCCCGCAAGTAAAGTCCGAGCCTCGCAAGCATCTCTTTCCATGGCCCCAAAGCATCTCAAGATCGCATTTATCCGGCGCGGATTTTCCCGCAGCGGGGGGGCGGAAGCTTATCTGAAGCGGCTGGCCGCCGGCGTCTGCGCGGCCGGACATGAAGCGACGCTCGTCACTTCGCCGGATTGGCCGCCTAACGAGTGGCCCTTCGGCGAATTGATCGCCTTGCCGGGGAAGACGCCGATGCAATTTGCCGACGCCGTGGACCGGGCGCGGCTCGAAGAACACTGCGACCTGGTCATGAGCCTGGAGCGGGTCCGCCACTGTGATGTCTTCCGCGCGGGCGATGGCGTGCACCGCGCCTGGTTGGAGCGGCGCGGTCGCGCAGGTGACGTGATGGAGCACCTCAGCATGGCGCTGAACTCGAAACATCAGCGAATGTTTCGTCTCGAGGAGGCGCTGTTTAAACATGGCGGCGCGCGGCGGGTGATCGCGAACTCGCTCATGGTGAAACGGGAAATCGAAAGCATCTACGGCTATCCCGCGGAGCGAATTGACGTCGTAACGAACGGCGTCCCGGTAGAGGAATTTCGCTCTACAGCTGCCGAACGGAAGGAAAGTCGCAAGGTTCTCGATCTCACGCCCAACGATTTCGCTTTGCTTTTTGTCGGCTCTGGTTGGGAAAGGAAGGGCTTGGCTGATGCCGTGCGCGCTCTTAAGGAAATCGACGATCCAAAAGTGAAATTGTTCGTCGCCGGCCGCGGTAACGACCGCGTCTTTAGAGCACGCGGCGCTCACTTTCTCGGCGAAGTCGACGATTTAGCCACGCTGTATCGAGCCTGCGATCTCTTCGTTCTTCCGACGCTCTACGATCCTTTCTCCAATGCCTGCCTGGAAGCATTGGCATCTGGTCTACCCGTCGTGACCACGCACGCGAACGGATTCTCCGAAATCATGACGGAAGGCGTGCATGGATCGGTGTTTCGCGAAAGAGATGTCGGCGCGATGGTGGCCGCTATCCGTTATTGGTCCAATGCGGAGCGCCGAGCGGAAGCGCGGCCGGTCATCCTGGAGTTAGCCGCGCGTTACGACATCGCGCGCAACGTTGAGCGGACCTTGGAGATCCTGCTTCAGGAAGCCGCCAGCGCCGCATCGACGTCCGGAAAAATCCGAAACACCTGATCCAAACGCGCGATCTCAAAAATTGGTCGCACGTTTTCCTGCAAGCCTGCGAGCGAAAATTTTCCGCCGTAACCCGCCACAGTTTGCATCGCTTCGATGAGAACGGCGAGGCCCGAGCTATCGATATAACTAACCTGCGCCAAATCCACCACGAGATTCTCCGGCTTGGATTGAGTCATCGCCTTGAGCGAATTCGCGATCCCCGGTGAAACGTGGAGATCAATTTCGCCTTCGAGCGGAAGGACATTGGGCGGGGCAGTATCAGGCATGGCGGGCGGGGTAAGGTGGCAAGATGTCATTGCACGGCGGATCGTCAATCCCACCCTGGACTTGCCTCCGCCGAAGGCGCACCAGTTCGACCCTTAACTTCTAGCCCGACGGCACCTGGCAGACCTCCGCCACGCGCGGGTTCTTCAGCGCGGCCTCGACGAAATAGGAGTCCGTAATGCAGGTGGCGAAAAGGCCCGGCTTCCTTCCTTCCCGGGCGAGTGTGATTAAAGGAATCGCCTCGTCCACGCTTCCCTCGCGGAGATCAATGGCGGCCGCCGTCAGCAGCCAATCGACCGAAAGCGGGCCCGCCGCCTTTTTGACTTCGAGTTGCTCTTTGACCTTTGGCGTGTCGGCTGCCTCCAGCAGAGCCATCCGAATCTTGAACTCACAAATCGTGCTTCGGGTTTCATCGCGTGCGAGCAGGGAGGCGTGCTCGTAGTGCGAGATCGAATCGCGCGGATGATGATCCAACCGAATCGCCTCCCCAAGATAGAACTGATAATCTGGCACAAAGGGCGCAGCCGCCACCGCCGCTTCGAAGGAACGAATCGCCGTCGGCAGATCTTTCCGCCGGACGGCGATCAAGCCGCGGAAATAGTTCGAAGTATCGATATTTTCCCCGAACTCAATCGCCTTCTCGAACAGCTTATCCGCCGTCACAAAATCCTTGTGGTCATAGGCCATCTTGGCCACCCGCGCGAGGATGCCGCGTAATGCGAGATTCTTGTGCTTGGCTGCAAGAAACCGCTCGCCGGCCTCCTGAAATTTTCCTTCTCGCTCCAGTTTCAACGCCTGGTCGACCAATTCCTCGACCGAGACACCGGGAAATTTGCCTGCGATCGTGCCGTCCATTTTAGCGGCATTCCGCGACATCATGAACCGGTATTTCCAGACCGGAAATCTCATCCCGACAAAAAACGTCAACCCGAGGACGACCAACACGGCAATGACCACGATCGCACGCTGCATCTCCGGGACGCGCGACGCTTTTTCATCCAGCCGCATCATCCCGCGCTTTTTCTCTTCGGGCTGTTCCTCTGCCTGCTCCCCAGTAGCTGGTGTTTCCTCACGCTCTTCCGCAAGTGGCGATCGGGCGGGCTCCGGCGCTCTCCATTCCGTTTTGCGAAGCGGTTTCGCCGGGGGATTTTCCTCTGGCTCCGGTGCACTCGGAGGCTCGACCGGCGCCGGCCGTTCGTGTTTCGGACGGGGCGTCCCCACGAAACGACGCATCTCCGGCGTCATCATCCGCTGTTTCCGCGGCGGCGCGGGTTGGTCGTTAGGCGTTTCCTCGGGCATGGGCTTTTAAGATCTGCTGCAAAATAGCAATTCGTTAAGGGCTCAGTCGATTGTATTTCCGCAGCACGGTCTGAAGCATTTCGTGAGGAAGCGCGTCGACCTTGTGATCATCGCGTCCAGTCATGTCTTGGTTGGCTACGAGCGCGTTTATGATGGCTTCCTCGGTCGCCTGCACTGTGGCTTCAAAGATTTCGTCCAGGCGATCGTTCGGGATCGTCGTCACCGCATGCGTCGGCTGCGCCGGATCGGCCGCGCCTGAGTTCGCGGTGGAAAAGGCAATGAACAAGTCGCCCGAACCATTACCGGAAACGGCGCCGGTGCGCGCCAAACCCAAGCTCGCCCGCCGCGCAAGCCGTTTCAACTGCAACGGAAGCAGCGGCGCATCGGTGGCGATCGCGATAATGATGGAACCGGCCTCCTTGGGATAAACCGAGCCCGGAATTTCCTTCCCCACCGGAACCCCACTAATCATGAGCTGCGGCCGGCGCCCGCAATTTGCCTGCACCAGCGCGCCAATCGTGTAACCGCCGGCCTTCTTCTCGAGCACACGCGACGCCGTGCCGGTTCCACCTTTGAATTCATAACAAATCATTCCCGTCCCGCCACCGACGCTGCCTTCTTCGATCGCTCCGCCATGCGCCGTCTCGAGCGCATGCGCGACATCCTCCGGTTTCACATGAAAGCCGTCGATGTCGTTTAGCCAGCCGTCCCAGGTTTCGGCCACCACCGGCAGGCTCCACGAAAAACCAGTGGGATCCCGGCCAGCCTTTGCGACTCGCCATTTAATCACCGCATCGCGCGCCACGCCGACGCTGTGCGTGTTGGTGATCACGATCGGCCCTTCCAGAAATCCGCCCTCCTCCACCCATGCGGTGCCGGTCATTTCGCCATTGCCGTTTAGGCTGAAAACGCCTGCGTAAACCGGATCGTTGAAAGAGCCCGTGCCTCGCGGCAAGATTGCCGTCACGCCGGTGCGGACCGGTCCTTCCCCGACCTTCAGTTTCCCTTCCCCGCTGATTAACGTCGTGTAACCGACCGTCACGCCAACCACATCGGTGATCGCGTTGAGCGGACCCGGCGTGCCTTCGAACGGAACGCCAAGAGCGCGCGCACGCACCGTGGCCGTCGGCGGCAGATCGTTCTGCGGCTCGCGCGCAAAAAGGGGCGCGGCGATGGCACAAAGCAAAAACGGGACGAGGTGCGAGAGAGATATTTTCATCGATGCGGTAAAAGGCAGACGGAGCATTCTTGACTCGTTTCCGTGCGGCAAGCTATTTTGAAAATCACATCGCACGGCGCCATTCGCGTCGAGCAGCCACCCGCAACCCAAGGAGGTCTTATGAATGACAAGTGGATGATTCGTGGAGCTGAGTTTGCCAACTGTAACTGCGCCTGGGGTTGTCCCTGCCAGTTTAGTTCGCCCTCCACTCATGGTCACTGCGAGGCCATGGGCGCGGGGCGCATCGAGGAAGGGTACTTCAACGAGACGCGCCTGGACGGCCTGAATTTTGTTATGATTCTACAATGGCCAGGCGAGATCGCGGAAGGCAACGGACGCGGGCAGATCATCATCGACGAAAGAGCGGACGAGGCCCAACGCGCGGCGCTACGAAAGATCCTAAACGGTGAATCGACCGCGCCAGGCACGACGCATTTCAATATCTTCAACAGCACGCTCTCGGAAGTGCTCGACCCGATTTATGCGCCGATCGAGTTGAAGATCGATGTCGACGCGCGGGAGGCGAGTGTGAAAGTGCCGAACCTCGTCGAGTCCGAGGGAGTGCCGATGACCAATCCCTTTACCGGTGAACCGGCGCGCGCACGCATAGAATTGCCCAACTGCTTCGAATACACCAAAGCGGAGATCGGTTCTGGAAAAACGAAAGTGACGACCGCCATCCAGCTCGATCTAGAAGGTTCCTATGGCCAGTTCAACATCCTGCACATGAACCAGGATGGCGTCATCCGCTGATCGCCCGCCAGCACTCGTTAGTCTGGACGCTCCGCGCACGCTCGTGCGTTCGCTTCCGCTCAAGGAACGATTCGTTATCTTGAGTGGACTCGGCATCTTGACGCTCCTCGCGTGGATCTACCTGATCGACATGGCGCGCGAGATGAAAGGCATGTCCATGGGTGTGGCGTGGTCGACCGACTACTTCATCGCCATGCTCCTGATGTGGATCATCATGATGGTGGGAATGATGGTGCCGTCCGCCATCCCGATGGTGTTGATCTATGCTTCGATCGCTCGCAAAGCCGCGCGCGAAGGGGCGCCGCTGGCCGCGACCGGAGTGTTTGTAACAGCTTACATCGTGGTCTGGAGTCTATTCAGCGTGGTGGCCACGGTGGCGCAATGGGCGCTGGATAGAGCCGCGCTGCTTTCGCCGATGGTGCTACTCAATAGTTCGATCTTCGGCGGAGTCCTCCTGTGCGCGGCCGGTCTGTATCAACTGACGCCCACCAAGGAATCTTGCCTGAAACATTGCCGGTCCCCCGTGCATTTCCTGGCGAGGGCATGGCGACCCGGCGCAGTCGGCGCATTTCGCATGGGCTTCGCGCACGGGCTCTACTGCCTCGGCTGCTGCTGGGTTCTCATGTGTCTGCTGTTTTTCGGTGGCGTCATGAGCATCTGGTGGATCGGCGGTTTGACGCTCTTCGTCCTTTTGGAAAAGGTGATGCCGTTCGGTCGGCTTGGGGGCCGGATTTTGGGAATCGCAGCGGCGATGTGGGGTATTTTTCTGGTTGCTTCTGGCATGACGGCGCTTTGAGGAATGTAAGGAGGACTCGTCCGCTCGGCCGCGCTCAACTTTTCAAGGCGGAGCTTTCCTCGCGCGCTTCAGCGATTAAAGTTGGCCCGTGAGTTACCAGGTTTTCGCGCGAAAATACCGGCCGCAGACGTTCGACGATCTCGTCGGGCAGGCGCATGTAACGCGCACCCTGAAGAATGCGGTGGCGCAAAATCGACTGGCTCACGCCTATCTTTTCGTGGGCCCGCGCGGGATTGGGAAAACTTCCACCGCGCGCATTTTGGCGAAGGCGTTGAACTGCGTAAACGGCCCGACCACCACGCCCTGCGGCGTATGCGATAGCTGCAAGGAAATCACGGGCGGAAACAGCCTTGACGTCCTCGAGATCGACGGCGCCAGCAATAATGGCGTCGAGCAGGTGCGCGAACTCCGGGATAACGTCCGCTACGCGCCCAGCAAAGGGCACTTCAAGATCTACATCATCGATGAAGTGCACATGCTCACTTCGGCGGCGTTCAACG
>JBDUAH010000163.1:0-5870 GCA_040004745.1 Chthoniobacterales bacterium
AAGTGCCGATTCCTTTTTCTAGAAGTAAGCGCAATGTGCTCCCGGCAGCGGCAACAGCGGCCACCCCAGCGTCGCACACTAAGGTCGGCCTCCGCCCGAGCGCCGATTGGCATAAGCGCAATTTCCTAACCAGCGTCCTCATCCCTTCGCTCTTTACGAAACGGGCGGGGAAGGGCGGTCTCCCGCTTTTTCCGAAGGTGAAACGTGGCGAACTCGGGATCACGTGGATCGGCCACGCGTCGTTCCTGATCCAAACGTCGGAGGTCAATATTCTCATCGATCCGAACTGGTCGATGTGGCTGAAGGTGATCAAGCGCCTGAAAAAGCCGGGCTTCGATTTATTTCATCTGCCGGACATCGATTTCGTCCTCGTGACGCATGCGCACTTCGATCACCTGGATCGCCGCACATTGCGAAAAGTGGCCGCGCAACAGCCCATCGTTGTCCCGGTTGGGGTGGGGAATTTGGTGCACGACCTCGGGTTCAACATTGTCCACGAAATGGAGCATTATCAGCGGCTGGAACTTGGGCCGCTCTGCGTTTCGATGACGCCGTGCCATCATTGGGGCGCCCGCATGTTGCACGATTCGCATCGCGGTTTCGGCGGGTTTTTGATCGAAGTCGAAGGGCGTTCCATCTTTCACTGTGGCGACAGCGCTTACTTTGACGGCTTCCGCGAAATCGGGAGCCGCTATAACATCGAGATCGCGCTTTTGCCCATCGGCGCTTACGACCCGCCGAGCGGACGGGAGGTGCATATGAATCCCGAGCAAGCTGTGCAGGCTTTTCAGGAATTGAAGGCGCAGACACTGGTGCCGATGCATTACGGCAGCTTCCGTCTCGGCTACGAACCGCTGGATGAACCGCCCGCTCGGCTTCTGGCCTGCGCGCGTGCACATGGCATCGACAAGAAGGTTCTCGTCATGACTGAAGGCGCGCCCGTGGTGCTGTAACTCTCTTCCGGTCTCATCCTCGATTCTCCATGTCGAACGCTGTTTTGGGAGATCGAGGACGAGGACGACGACGCGGACGAGATCTCATTTGGGCGCTCTCCTCTGGCGCTCTGGTCGTGCTCTTCTTCCTCGTGCTCTTGTGGCGCGACCCGCTGCTTTTCTGGAACGACGATTTTCAGCTCTCAATCTTGCCCGTCTTTGCGGACGTAGCGCGGGCTTGGTCGGAGGGACACCTCCCGTTGCTCAGCCCGTATTCTTGGGTCTGCAGCAATCTGGCGGGGGAATTTCAATACGGGACGTTTTCTATTTTCGTGAACACCGTCGTCGTGCTGATCTGGAAACTACCGTTAGATTTCGCGCAACAAGCCGCTGCCCTCTCGATCTCGCATCTAGCGGCGCTGGGGATGGGCGGCTACTTGTTAGGCCGGGAGCGAAAACTGAAGCCGCCGCTCGCTCTCATGGTCGCACTGGTCTCCGCGTTGAATGGCTGGATCGTGTGTTGGGGCGCGACGGATTGGTTTGGCGCGCTCGGCGCGTTCGCTTGGCTGCCCTGGGCGTGGTGGGGACTGGAGCGCGCTCTCGATCCCAGCCGCGGGCCGTATCGCTTTCTCTGGCCAGCGCCGTTTGTCTATCTTCTGATCACGGGCGGATTTCCTTACACCGTGGTGATGCTGGCGCTGCTGGCGGCGTGGCTGGCGATCCGGTCGATCGTCCAATCGCGTTCGATCGCTCCCGTTTGGCCGCTGGCCGTCGGGATGCTGTTGGGTGTGGGCCTGGCGGCTCCGGCATGGCTGGCGTTGTTCGACTACGTGAGCGGATCGGCGCGGCAGGCGCAGGATCCCACTTCGCATTTCCAATGGATTGTCCCGCTGGCGGCGCTCCCGGGGTTTATCCTGCCGGCGTGGACGGTGCCGTGGGCCGATTTCTCCACGCGCCTGATGCCACATGGGGCGACGGAATTGGCCTGCGGTTTCGTTCCGCCGGTCGCGCTTCTGTTCGCTATGTTGGTTCGCGTGCGTGAGGTCGTTAGGCGATTGAAATGGGAATTGGTGCTGCTCGCGGTTCTTCTCCTTCTGGCAATGCTGCCCACCACGGGCATGTTTCGCTGGAGCTTTCGCTGGCTGCCATTCCTCGAAATCGTTCTGGCTCTCTGTGCGGCGGAAGCGGTGCAGTTGCTCGCGGATCGTAGAGAGAGTTGGTGGAATGCGGGAACTTTTGCGGTCTTGCTGCTGCTCGCACTCGGCGGTGCGATGTGGCTGGCGAAGACTGCTGGCTTGAATGGCTGGCCCCTTTTCACTGCCATGCTTACCCTCGCGCTGTGTTGGACCTGCGCGCAGATGGTCTTCACTGCGTCGCAGGCGAAAGCGTGGTTGGCACCCGTCGTGACCGCGGCGGCCTTTCTCCTCACTTACTTCTATCTGCCGACAAACGGCGGCGTGCCCAAATACAACCTCGATCAAGCGCTGGCACAGCCGACGCCGCTCGATCCGGCCCGCCTCTATCTCAGCGTCTATCCGGCGCCCGAGCTGAACTACCTCCTGGAGAAACAGCCCACGCCTTTCGGCACGGTGCTACGCCCTGGCAGCACCTCGATGTGGGGCGGCGTTCGCCTCGTCAATGGCTACAGCCCGATCCGTCCGGCCGGCGTGGCGCGCGAATTTGATTTCGCGATTCACGGTGAGATCGCGCCTTGGGCCGGTGATTATTTTCCCGTGTCGCGGGCTGGACCGGATGATCTCCTGGCGCTCCTCGGCGTGGACGGGATCATCGTCGCGCGTGAGTCGGAGATCGCGCCCATGCCGGAGGTGGAGTGGGCGTTGGTTTATTCTTCGGAGGAAGGTCGCGTTTACCATCGGCGCGGGGAGCCTCTGCCGCGAATCCGGTCGCTCGTGTCGGATGAATCCCGAGTCGGCGAAGTCTTCGCGCGCGCTGTGGTTGAGCGGATCGACGACACGCGTAATCAAGTGGAAGCGGATGTTACGGTTCCCACCGGCGAGCGCCCGGCGCTGCTGACATTTTCCAGGCCATTCTTCCCCGGATATCAAGCAACGTTCGCTAGCCGCGCTCTTCTGGTGAGTTCGTGGCGTGGTCTAACGCCAGCAGTCGAGGTTCCGGCCGGGAGTAGTGGCCACCTGGTTCTGCGTTTCCGGCCGTGGTGGCTGATGACGGGCGGCACGGTGGCAATTTTTAGCGGCGTCGTCTGCCTCGCGGGCTTGGTTCTGGCCTTGCGCGCTTCGCGCTGATTCCGGCCGCGCATCATCTCGCCTTGCGACCTCGCGGTTCGTCGGGGTAACCTGCATTTATCGTGAAAATGCCATCGTCACCTCGAATTGCGGTCGCGGTTCTGTTTTTCGCCGGGTGGACCGGTGCGTCCGCATCCGCGCAATCCCTCCCGATCACTTTCCAGCTTCAACTTCAAGTCCGCGCGGATACCGGAGGCAGTGCTTTCAATTTGCCGAACGGCTCCACTTTCAACAGCGTCACCGCGACTTTGAACGATGCCGGCAAAGTCGCGGTGAAGGTGAACACCGTCGGCCTAACCACCAGTCCCGGCATCTGGTATGGCGGCCAGGGCACCGGCGCTCTGGTTTACAACGCGAACGATAACGAAGCCTTCCTGAGCGATCCCTTCATTAACAGCAACAATCAGGTTTCCTTCCCGCGCTTTAGCAGCACGAATTTTTCCGACGACGGCCTTTACGTTTACGACAACGCCACCGGCGTCACCACGCGCGTCACGAACGGTCCACTCGGCGCCACCTTCTACACCAACCCGCAGATCAACGATCAAGGCATCATCGGCGCGCGGGTATCGTTTAACACTCCGAAGGCGCTCTACAGCTACAACATCGCGACGAACGCTTTCACGAACTACGTGACCGAAAACTCCGGCGATCCGAACAGCCGCTACTCGTTCCTCTACGCGCCGTGGTTCAATAACAACAACCGCCACGCCGCGGAAGCGAACATCACCAACCAGGCCTCCACCTTCAAAGAGCTGCGCGTCTGGAATTCAGACGGCTCTTCCGTTCTCGTCGCGTCCGGCGACAGCAGCGCGGGTCCCACGTTCTTCGCCTTCGACAACAGCATCTCGATGAACAACCACGACCAGGTCGCGTTCATCACACGCACCAGTACTTCGTCCACGATGCGGCGCATCGTTGTCGGCGACGGCACCACCACGACCATCTTCCCCACTGTCAGCTCCGGCAGCGGCTTCACCGGGATTGACAGCTTTGCGCCTTCCATTAACGACCGCGGCCTCGTCGCCTTCCGCGGCAATGACAACCAGCCCACGCCGCGCGACTCCGTCTTCGTCACCGATGGCGTCACCTTTCAGCGCATCGCCGGCGTCGGCGATGCGCTCATGACGGATGTCGGAATCCGCAACGTCAGCTCGCTCATGGGTGGCCTCCGCGTGAACAGCGAAGGCTCCGTCGTCTTCGGCGTGCAATTCGCCGAAGGCGGGAACGCCGTTTACGTCGCCTACGCGCCGCTGGCTCCCTCGAGCGCAGTCTCCCGGAAGGCGCATGGCGCCGCCGGAAGTTTCGACGTTCCCTTGCCGCTCAGTGGCACTCCCGGCATCGAGTGCCGACAGGGGAACGGCCCGCCAGCGAACAATCACCAGATCGTGATCAGTTTCGCCGTCCCGATCACGTTCACCTCAGCCACCGTTTTCTCTGGTAAAGGCTCCATCGCCTCCGCCAACGCCAGCGGCAATCAGGTTACCGTCAACCTCACGAACGTGGCCAATGCCCAAACGCTCAACGTCCTGCTTTCGAGCGTCACTGACGGCCCGCGGACGAGCGACGTTACTATTCCCATCAGCTTCCTCCTTGGCGACACCAGCGGCAATGGATCGGTCAACGCAACCGACGTCAGTCAAACCAAGGCACAATCTGGCGTCACGCTGACCAGCACAAACTTCCGCAGCGACGTGAACACGAGCGGCATGATAAACGCCACCGATGTCAGCCAGGTAAAATCGTCCGCCGGTACCTCTTTGATGCAGCCGTCGAACGTCACTCGTTAGCGCTGGCGCGATTCCTTTCGCGCCGCTTTCAGAACGCCCAGTGCCCGAAGGCAAACTTGATCGAAAAGAGCGCGAGCAACAGAAGCGACCAGACCGTTAACGCTGCAAATCCAAGCGGCCGGCCCCGCGACCAGCGCGCGAAGAGAATGAAAATCGGAAACATGATCAGCGTGTGACGCGGCACCGAAAGCACGAACGAACTGCAAATGCTCAGAAGCAGAGTCCCCGTCATCCAGACCGAATACGAAGCCCGCAGGGCGCACCAGCTCCAGATCGTGAGCGCGAGACCGAGCACAACGTGAACGCGATCTCCGCCAGACCCACCGTCACGAAATCGCGCGCGCTCTGATCCTGCAGATTATCCCACAGCGCCTTCACGCCCACCCACGGCGGCGCCAGCGCGCGGTCGAAATTTTCATTCATCAATTTTGTGAACGCCAGCGCATCGCCCGTCACGTGATAGTTCATCCACAGATACACGCCAATCCCGCCAGGATGCCAGCCAACGCCCACCGCTCCTTCCGCGCCGCGAAAAAGCTCCCGATCGCCAGTGCCAGCAAAATCCCCTCCGTGTAAGCGATGTGCAGAAAGTAGCTCGTCGGAAAAATGAAAAAGAACCACACCGCCAGCCGGCCCGTCGCTTCGCCCTCATCCTCCTGCACCAGACGGAAGAGCCACCAGCCCGCCGCGAGCGAGGCGATGCCCGACACCGCCAGCGCCGCCGACGGAATCCCAAACCCCAGCCACGAAACCACCCGCACCAGCCAGGGATAAAGCGGCAATCCCACCAGATAAAACCGCGCCGGCCCTGTCGCCACATAGCCATCCCGCGCGATCGCGAGATAGCGCTCCGCGTCCCAGCGATCGATCAGCGTCCACCAAGG
>JBDUAH010000164.1:0-5860 GCA_040004745.1 Chthoniobacterales bacterium
GCGTCGCTTATCATCATAGCGGGCTCAGTTACGCGGTCCGCGCTGGCCTGATCGAGCCGCTGGCGAAAGCCGGGCAGCTTCACGTCGTCGTGGCCACGATGGGTCTGGCGGCCGGGATCAATTTTTCCATGCGCTCCGTTCTCATCACCGGCACGAGTTACATGGCCGGCAATTTCGAGCGCCACGTGCAGCCCGATGAGCTACTGCAAATGTTCGGCCGCGCCGGTCGCCGCGGGTTGGACGAAACCGGCTATGTCCTGCTCGTGCCCGACATCCCGCGGCTGAACGATGCGCGCCCGCGCCAGCTCAAACGCGCTACGCAAGTCGATTGGCCCAGCCTAATCAGCGTTATGCGCGGCGCCGCGGAACGCGGCGAGCGGCCCTTCGCGGCCGCGGTGAATTTGAGTCACTCGCTCTACAGCGTGCAAAAGATTCCGCTCGGCGTGGAGCACTCGTTAGCCACGAGCCCGCGTGCTTGCGGTCTGCTGGTGGATGCGGAACGCGCTCGTTTCATCCGCCGACCGGTGACGGAGATGCTCAACTCCGCCGACGAATGGGAGCCCAAGACTCCACGCGTCAATGTCTCGTTAGGCGACCTGCTCGCGCGGGACAACGAGCGCTGGACCCGCGCGCTCACTTTGCCGCGTATGCTCGACGGCCTCGGCTTTGGCAATCTCTGCAAGCTCCGCGAGCAAGGCGTCTACGGTCGCGAGATTCCGCTGGCGACGCTGCTGGATGATGGCGCCTTGGCTCCCGTGAAATGGCTCCGAAAGCAAACCGGCGAGAAGGTCATTTCGCGGACAAATTTTGACGACAAGATCGTGCCGCGATTGCCGGAATTCACGCGCGGTGGTGCCGTCGCAGAGATCGCAACGCGCGGCCAAACGCTGACCGCACGGCTCGATTTCTCCGCCTTGCCGGCCAGTGCCATGATCGATTCGCACGGGTGCGCTTTGCTCGATCCTCCGGAGCGCGAGGCCATCCCACGGGTGTGCCTCGATTGCGATCAACGCGAACACGATCTCGCGGTTCCCATCGTCGCTTCGCCGACCTTCGCGTGGCGCCGTTTAGGTCTGGTCGAGGAAGATGGAACGCCCACGCGTCGCGGCATCGTCTTCTCCTTCTTCCAAGCCGGTGAAGGCCTCGCCATCGCCGCAGCGTTGGAAGAGGAACGCTATCCGATCGACGATCTCATCTTCGACCTCGCGAACATTCGCGGCGGCCCGCGTTTTTCGGGCGAAGACGCGCCGATGGGCGGAAGGCTCGGGATCCTTTGCCAGCGCATTTACGATCGCGCGGATCATCCCGGTTATCTGGAAATGGGAACGCCCACCCAATACGGCTCTGGCGCGTCAGAAGTGATCCGCGAAGTCATCTCAAATCCCGCTGCGCGTTACAAACTAACGACTGATTCCCTCCGCGCCGGCGACATCGAACGCGCGCTCATGGAATGGCGCAGCCTGCTCCGCCACATCGTGCATGCGCCGGAGCTGGATTGGGATCGTTGGCGCGAACTCAAAGCCGCGGCCAGGCATTTCGTCGAGAGCACAACTTCGCCCGCGCTAATCGATTTCCCGCCACTGCTCGCCGCGCAGCAGAGACGCGTCGGTTGAGATAGCCTAGAACAAGCGCAACGACGAAAGTCCGCCATCGACGCCAATGACCTGCCCGGTCATAAATCCAGACGCATCGCTCAAAAGAAACCGCACCAACTGCGCCGTTTCTGCCGGATCGCCGAGACGCTTGAGCGGGTGCCGATCGCGACTGGCCTGCGCTTTCGCTTCCACGTTAATGAGGCTGGCCGCGAGCGGCGTGTCGGTTAACGAAGGCGCCAAACAATTCACGCGGATCGTCGGCGCCAGCTCGGCCGCGAGCGCGCGCGAGAGACCTTCCACCGCGCCCTTGGCTGAGGCGATGCTGGCGTGAAACGGCATCCCGGTTTGCACCGCCACGGTGGAGAAAAGCACGATCGAAGCGTGCTCCGCCTTCTGCAGCGCGGGGAGTGCGGCCCGAATAAATCGGACGGCACCGAAGAAGTTTACCTCCATGTCCTTGAGGAAATCGTCATCCTTCAAGGCGCGAAAGGACTTCAACGTGATCGTGCCGGGAAAATAAGCCAACCCGTCGATCACATCGGGCAAAACCAACTCCGCCGCAGCATTCCGGGCATCCCATTCCACCGTTTCCAGGCCCTCCGCAGCCGCCAGCTTCTCTCGATCTCGCAGGGCTGCGACGACACGGTGGCCATCTGCCAGCAAAGCATTGAGCGTGGCGTGGCCGATGCCGGAATTGCCACCGGCGAGGAGAAAAGTCTTGGGCGAAGTCATAGAAACCGTCCGAGACGGCACTCTCTGTTACGTCCGCCCGGCGGCCTTGGTTTCACCCAGGCCTAACCACGAGGACCGCCCTCGCCGCTAATCGGATGCTAAGCGCGCGCGTCTGCGCAATGCTACCAGCCCGGCCACCCAGAGCGCCAGCGTCGCATAGAGCGGCACCCCCAGATCACGCAACCAGACATCGGTAAACGGAAGCGAGGCCGCGATATCCGCCGCGATCGAGCCCGTGAAAAGGAGAGCGTAGCCGCGTCCCAGCCACGGAAAAGGACGCCGTTCCCAAGCGTCGGCCAGCAGCGCCATCACCAACGGAATGGCGAAGATGAAATAGTGCACATGACAGACCGGACTGATGGGCAACATGATGACGATGAGAGCGCCGAGAAACATCGCTTCAGAAATGGCGTCGCCACGCCGACGGCGCCAGCCCACCGCCAGCGTGATCGCTGTCACCAAAGCACTCAGAAGCCAATGCGCCGCGCGCACTGTTGCGCTCGCATCCATCGGACGCGTGGCCCGGTCCAGGTGAATCGTGTTGTGCATGATCACCATGAACGATTGCGAACCGGTGTGGGTTGCAGTGGTCAATTCCAGCGCCCGCGAAGTGTCTTCCCCGAGGCGCAAGCTCGGCCGCAGAACCGCGTGATCGAGTTGGCGATAACAAGCCGCCGTTCCAGCCGGCCCGAAGACCGCGAGCGGCACCAAAACCAACCCACAGAACAAACCCACGCCGACGCCGAACAAGCAGCGTAAATCCCGGCGCAAAATCGGCTGCACCAGGAGGAACGCCGGGAAAATCTTGATGCAAATCGCCCCCGCCAGGCAAAGCCCCGCGCGGAAACTTCGCTTCTCCAGCAGCAGCGCGATCATGCCGCAGAAGAGCAGCAGCAGGATGGGATTCGATTGCCCGCGCGAAAGCGTGCGCCCCACCGCCATGAGACAAAGAAGGATGGGCCAAAGGCGCAACGCCCACCAGCGCCGGGAGAAACGCGGCGAGACACGGCCCGCCGGTCCGGCGCGTTCCAGCGCATTTCCGAGCCATTGCACCGCCACCCAAATGCAGCCGACGCTGAGCAGAAACCAAAGCGCCACCAGCACTCGATATGGCAACATGCCGGCCGCGCTTTCGCCCGGTGGCGGACTGGCCAAAGGCGCCATCGCGATCGCGAAAAGCGGCGGGTAATTATAATGCCAGCCGTTCGTGTCGGTGATGGTGTAAAGATCGAGCCCTTGCCGCACGGCCCAGCCCGCGCGGAAGAAAACGTCGGCATCAGTCATGCGCCGCTTTAAAAAAGCGGACCGCAGTTCGATCACCCCGCCGAACGCCAGCACGAGTGCGAGAAATCCCCAGAGCGCGGCTTTTTCCCAACCGGCCAGCGCACACTCCCGCGCGGACGGCATTTCTTTCGTCTTCGATTCTGAAGGAGGGGGCGGCATGATGCGGCGGCGCAGCGGTGCGATACGCGATTTGCTCCCGACGCGCCAGCCAAAGGAAATCCTCGCCCGGAATAAAACGGCCACCCGCCTTACGCAGCGCTCAAATCGGCGTCACGCCCAGGGGCCTTCCGCGACCCGCGGTTCGCGCCGCCTGATGTGAAACCTCCGGGTAATGCACAAGCAGCTCTTCTAATGTCGGTTTGCTCGCGCGGAAGACATCCCACACCGCCGCGCACCATGCGAGAATTGTGTCGTCGCGGCTGGCACCCGCCGCTTGGGCGAGAACGTCCGCAACGGTCATCGTGCCGCGGTCACGCGGTAACGGAAAGGACGGCCAGAGGCGCTTTCGCCGCGCGATCTGCATGTGCGCGCGCTGGACCTCTCGGCCGGTGAAATGTCGCTCGACGTGGAGATACAGACCGACCAAGGCGAACGTAAGCTTAATCGGCGCTGTGCTCTCATTGGCTGTCTGAGCGGCAAAGGCATCAACCACGTGTTGGTGGATAAATGCGGGATCGCCGAGCGTGAGAGTGTATGCACACAGCTCATCGAATGACTCGCGGTCGGTCATGTCGGCCTAACGAGAACAAGATGAGCGACGGGGAAGAGGGCGCGCGTCGCTCGGAGTGGAAGTGTGGAAGTCATCTCAAAGTGGCGCGCACAGCGGCCCGTCGTTCGCTCCATCGTCGCACGGTTAGGCGTTTGGGGTGAATTGGTCTGTAACATCCTCAATAGCTTTGGCGATAACGAAGCCGGAAAATCCGATGGACGAACTGACCTCCCAAGCCCGCAAGCCGTCTGCTTCCACCTTTTGCTGGTAGCTGGCGCGGTCGTCGCCGTCCCAATGTGGCACGCCACCATACTGCTTCGCCCAATGAAGGATGCGCTCCCAAAACTCGTCGAGGATCTGCGAAACTGGAACCTCGTCGACGCCGAAGATAATCGCTCCGCCGGTGTGGACGAAATGATATAGCTCCACCCCGCCAAACCGAATGTGTGACTGCTCAGCCGGTCGAGGCGGATAATCGTCGAGCAGATGCAGCACGATCTCGGCGCCGAACTGCCGAACCTCGTAGCCGGTGAGATGGAAGTCATGGTAACGCACGTTTATCGCCTAACGAGAACAAGATGAGCGACGGCTGACGAGGGCGCGCATTGATCGCAGGTGAAGCGTGGAAGTCATGGAAGGGGAAATCGCGGAGCGGTCCGCTATTCGCTGGATCCGCATGATTAGGCGTTTCCTTCGACGCGGTGACGCCAATAACCGGGCTCCCGGCTACAGTGCATGACGGCATAGAGAACGACACGCTCATGCTGCGCCTCCAAACGGTAGTAGATGACGAAAGGAAAATGGCTGAAAACGTAACGTCGAATCTCGGGCTCCTCGACTACGCGCCAACGTGTCGGCGCGGCCACCAATGCCGCGACTGCGGACTCGACGACTCCAACGAATCGCTCAGCCACGCGCGCTGAGGCTTCGTGGAGGTAGTAGTTGGTAGCCTCCGCATACTCGGAAAGCGCCTCGGGATGAAAACTGTAGCTCGCAACCATCAGCTCGCCGCGCGTGCGGACGCCACGATACGGCGAACGTGCGCAAGAGCCTCGTCGCCCGGAATGAGTGAAACCTCACCGGACTCGACCTGCGCGATGCGCTGGCGGACCTCGGCAATCTGTGCTGCCGCGATGTCCGGGGGAATGTCGTGGACAAGACGTTCCACGAGACGGTCGGCGAGTTCGGCCCGCTCAGGCGCAGAAAGCCGCTCGGCCTCTTCGAGGATTTCGGAAACGGCTTGCGTCATCGCAACAAAATACCAGCGGTTCAGATTAGGGGCAAGCTTACAGTGGCTCCAACAGTCACGCGAGATGCTAGTTCCGCGACAGGATCTGCACTAAAAAATCACGAACACTATTTAAAGACGCTTGGGATGTCCTATGTCCCATGGGAAAGGTCTTGAAGACCGGGTGATACCCCTGGGCCTGCAAATCTATTCTTCCACGATAGGCATCGGCGATGGGGATCATTGCATCCGTTTGCCCATGGACGATCAAGATCGGAGTCGACCTGGGCGCTTTAAGGTCCCTCAAATTCT
>JBDUAH010000165.1:0-5801 GCA_040004745.1 Chthoniobacterales bacterium
CGTTTTGCCATTCTTCGACCGCGAGTTCGCAATGGCGTTGAATCAGGGCCCAGCGTTCCGCAAGCTCGGGTGGCGGCAGGATTTCGCCGGTGGCGAGTTCGTGTTTGATCTGGTCGAAAATCCAGGGCGCACTCATGGCAGCGCGGCCGATCATGACTCCAGCGATGCCAGTTTCCGCGCGGCGCCTGGCCACATCGGCGGCATTTGCGATATCGCCATTTCCGATCACCGGCACCCGCACGGCGGCCGCCACTTCCCCGATGACGCGCCAATCCGCCGCGCCGGAATAACCTTGCGACCGCGTGCGCCCATGGACGGCGATGGCCGCGATGCCCAAATCCTCTAAGAGACGCGACACCTCGACCGCGTTAATCGTCGCATCGTCCCAGCCGATCCGAATCTTTGCCGTCACCGGCAACGGAGCGACCGCGCGCACGACCGCGCCGGCGACCGCGGCGAGTGCGGGACAATCCTTGAGCAAGGCAGAGCCGCCATTCTTGGCCACTACCTTGTTCACGGGGCACCCAAAGTTTAAGTCGATGAAATCCGGGCGCACCCAATCAACCACGTGACGGGCGGCTTCGGCCATGTGTTCGGCATTGCCACCAAAGAGCTGAACGCCGAGCGGACGTTCGCATTCGTTGAAATCGAGATACTCGCGCGTGCGTTCGTTGCGCCTAAAAACGCCTTCCGCCGAGACGAATTCAGTCACGAGCACATCAGCGCCGCGGTCCTTGCAGAGCTGCCGGAAAATTTTATCCGACACGCCCGCCATCGGCGCGAGATAGAGCGGGAAGTTGTCGTTGGAAAACCAGGGCAGACTCATCGGGATCGGGAAACCTCGCTGCAACCGAAGCGCACACAAGGAGCGGCCTTTTGGTCAGGCCGCGCCCTGCAGGAGACCGACCACCTCGTTCTGAATGCCCTCCAGCTCATCAAGCTTCAGTTGCACGTTCGGCACAATGAAGACGTCGCCATTCTTGGCGTGCTCATAGATGAGCACGGGACCGACCCCTGTCTCCTCGGTCTTCACTTGCTTCAAAATCCGCTTCCTCTCCAGCATCACCGCGAGCACAAAGCACGCGTTCGGCTGGCTATTCTCCGCCAGGAGTCGACGCAAAAGTTCCTCCGCATTCTCTTTCGCCAACGGCTCGGGCGGCGTCGCGGGCGGTGGCTCATAGCGCGATTTCCAGAACGAGAACGGCCGGATGTTTTCGTTCCGCGCGGCCCAAGCTTCCTCGCTCAGATCTTCACGCCGGAATCCGTTCCCCTCGCGAAAGAGCAGCGTGTAGAACTGTTCGCCGTCGGCAAAGAGACGCTCCGTCACCGCGCAGCTATCGGCGCGGTGCTTGATCGGCCAGTCATTCGCGAGTGGATTCATGCGGGCGAAACTCGACGCGCGGCGAAGGGATTCAAGCTGCGCGCCTCCCGATTACTTGAGCGCAGGTAGAGCAGGAAAAGCCCCACCGCGGCGAAGAGCAGGTTCGGCGTCCAAGCCGCGGCCCACGGCGCAATGCGATTGCCTTCACCGAGCGCGAGAAAGAAGTGACTCAAAAAATTCATCGCAAAAACCAGCCCGATCGCCGCCGCCACGCTGGAGAGAACATTGCCCCGAGCGGAACCAATCGCCAGCGGCGCCGCGAGCAAGACAACCACGAACGAAGTCCACGGCAACGCCAGCCGGTACTGCATGTGCGTGAGAAACGGCGCCAGCAAGCGGCGCGGGAAATCGGAATTGTAACGCAGGTATTCTCCTAGCTCGGGCCAGCTCAGGAATTCCGCCCGCATGTTGGCGCTGGCCAGGCGATACGGCGTCTCCGTCCAGTTATCGAGCATGAGCGATTCGAAGCTCTCCTCACCCGTGATGTTACCCGTCGCGTCATAATTCACGATCCGGCCAGAACGCAGCTCCCAGGTCTTCGTTTCCGGATGATAAAGCGCGCTCGTGGCGAAGTAGCTTTTCACGATATCGTCGTTCTTGTTCTGCTGCAGGATCTGCACGGTCACGAGTTCGTTCCGTTGCTGGCGAAAAAGCTGGATGTACCACGTGCGATTATCGGCCCGATTCCGGAAAATCTGCCCCGCCACATCGCGGGCATCGACTCGCCCACCCTCGAAGTAAGTCTTGCGAAAATGCTCCGCGTGCGGAGCCCAGGACCAATTCAGCACGGTCATCAACCCAGTGGTCAGCAGGCCCACAATGATCAGCGGCAAAATTAATCGCGGAACGCTGATCCCAGCCGTCAGCATCGAGACGATCTCATTCGTCCGCGACATCCGCCCGAGGCTGAAGAGGAGCGCAAGAAGCAGCGACACCGGCAGAAGAATCACGAGAATTTGGGGCACCTGCGTGACATAGTAGCTCAGCACCATGCCGAAGGAGATGCGATCATCGAGGAAGGTCGAAATGTTATCGCTGATATCGAAAATGAGCCAGATCGAGATGAACGCGGCGATGCAATAGAAGTATGCTTCCAGGAACATTCGCAGCACATAGCGATCGAGCAGTCTCACAAGATTTTCGATTTCTGGAATCCGTTTTGGCGACGCCGTCCGCTGGCCGCCGAGCGGCTCAGAGTCATAGACAACATCGTAAACTGCAAATTTCATGATCGCGCTCAAAGAAACCATCGGGAGCGATTTCGTCGAGCGCGTCCGCGCCGTCTTTTCCCAGACGGGACTGCTGGCCAAGGCGAAGAACTTCGAATACCGCGCCGAGCAACAGGAGATGGCCACCGCCGTCGCTCTGGCGCTGGATGAGGAGCAACATCTCGTCGTCGAAGCCGGCACCGGTGTCGGCAAATCGATCGCTTATCTCGTGCCCGCAATTCTGCATGCGCTGGAGCAGAAGAAAAAAGCCATCATCTCCACGCAGACGATCAACCTGCAGGAGCAGCTTCTTTACAAAGATATCCCGATCCTGAAGCGGATCCTGCCGGTCGAGTTCGAGGCGGCGCTCATGAAAGGCCGGCAGAATTATCTTTGCCCGCGCCGTCTCGAACGCGCCTTGCAACAAGCGTCCGAACTTTTCACCACCACGGAGCAAAGCGAACTCTTCCGTCTCGCCGAGTGGGCAGAGCGAACGAAGGACGGATCGCTCAGCGATTTGCCGCTCGAGCCCGATCCCAAAGTGTGGACGCAAGTTTGCAGCGAAGCGCATCTCTGCACTACGAAAACGTGCGGACAAACGAACCGCTGCTTCTTCCAGCAAGCGCGCAAACGCCTTCTCGCCGCCGACGTCATCGTGGTGAATCACACCCTTCTTTTCATGCTTCTCGGCGCACCGGAAGAGCAGGTGGAACGCGAGAGCGGTTATCTGTTCCCTAACGACTTCATCATCTTCGATGAAGCGCATACGGTCGAAGGCGTCGCCTCGCGCCAGATCGGTATCACGATTTCGCAATACGGCCTCCGCGCCACGGTCCAGCGGCTCTACAACGCACGGACTAAGAAAGGCCTCTTCACCGTTACGCGTGAAGCCAACGGCGTTACCCTGGCCGCCACCCTCGTGGACGAGATCGACAAATTTTTCACCAAGCTGGGCGAACGCGCGGATTTCAAGAAAGGCCGCGAGATGCGCGTGCGTCGACCGGATTTCGTCCCCGATACCCTCAGCGCATCGCTCGCGGCTCTCCAGGTGCGGATCATGGAAGTGGTGAAGCGCAACGAGGATGAATTCCTCAAAGCTGAGCTGCAGGAGTTAGGACGCCGTATCCGCGACGCGCGCCTCGGGCTCATGACCTTCCTCGAGCAAAGCGCCGATGGGCATGTTTACTGGATCGAGCGCACCGGAAAGACCGCGCAATACTACTCGTTAAACGCCGCGCCGATCGACATCGCACCCGTCCTGCAACGGATGATCTTTCGCGAGGGCTGCTGCTGCGTCATGACCAGCGCCACGCTCGCCGTCGGTCAGCGCGATCTCGCGTATTTCCGTCGCCGGGTCGGCGCGATGGAGGCCACGCCGCTCCAGCTCGGCAGCCCCTTCGATTTCCAGGCGCAGATGAAATTATTCCTCGTCCAGAAAATGCCGGATCCGCGCTCCACCGAATACAACGCCGCGCTGGCGCATTGGATCGCACATTTCGTGGAGGAAACAGACGGTCGCGCTTTCGTTCTCTTCACCAGCTACCGCTCCATGCAGCAACTCGCCACGGAGATGGAGCCGTTCTTCGACAGCAAAGACATGAACTTGCTCGTGCAAGGACAGGGCGCACCGCGCAGCAAGCTGTTGGAGGAATTCAAGACCACGCCGCGCAGTGTCCTCTTCGGCACGGACAGCTTTTGGATGGGCGTCGATGTGCCGGGGGAAGCGCTTTCCAACGTCATCATTACCCGTCTGCCGTTCGCCGTCCCCGATCATCCACTGGTGGAAGCGAAACTGGAATTAATCCAGGAACGCGGCGGCGACGCCTTCACCGAATACTCCCTGCCGGAGGCGATTCTGAAACTGCGTCAAGGCGTCGGGCGCCTCATTCGCACGCGGAGCGATCAAGGCATCGTCGTCATTCTCGATAACCGGATCGTAACCAAAGCCTACGGGCGCGCATTTTTGAAAGCGCTCCCGAAGTGTCCGGTCGAAGTCCTATAGATCCGAGGGGAGTTCGCCCGCGTCCATCCCAAGGACACCAACACCACACCTCCAAGCTCGCCACGCTCGCCACGCTCGATGCCACTGGGGGACGCTGGCGCCACTGACCCGCGCCGGGGGCGTCTCGCTGCGGCTGCGTTACGCGTTACGGCGCGGCTAAGTTGCTGGGCGCGTGATGCGTTCGTGGGTGACGAACTGGAGCGAGGACATGCCGGTGGTCTGCTGGGGTGCTTAGCGTTGTGAAAAGTCTCGGACGCCCGTATCATCCGCCATATGAGCCTGCAGGAAATGCTCGAGACTATTCCTAAGTTGCCGTTCGCAGACCGGCAGCAGCTCATCCGACGCGCGATCGAAGCAGACGAAGATCTGACGGCGCACGAGGAATCCGTGATCGAGGCGCGTCTGAAGGATTTTCACCCTGATCCGAGCAGCGGTGTCGCAGCGGAATCACTGAAAGCGGAAGTGATGCAGCGCCTGAGGCCGCAATGATTCGGCAAGTCATCTTCCGACCCGAAGCGGTCGAAGATGTCGTCGGTGCTGCAGCCTGGTATGAGGAGCGGTCCGCCGGCCTGGGCGAGGAGTTGGTCGACGAAATCCTTATCGCCGTCGGTCGCGCCGCGCAAAACCACGAGCACTTCAGAGTCGTTCGTGCTCGCGGGGAGGTTCGTCGGGTCCTCACCGAACGCTTTCCGTATCGCATCTTCTTCTCGGTTGTCGACGAGACGCTTTACGTGCACGCGGTTCTTCACGGCGCACAACATGAGCTTCGTTGGCGAGGGCGAATATGGACTTCGAAACGCCCCAGCTCATTAAAGCGCACTCCGAAACTCTGTCGGCGTAACGCCGGCGACCCGCCGGAAGACCTGCGCGAAGTGGCTCGGGTTTTTGTAGCCGACTTCGAGACCGATCTCGATCAGGCTGCGCTTCGTTTCGCGGATGAGTTGCTGGGCGCGCGTGATCCGTTCGCGGGTGACGAACTGGAGCGGGGACATGCCGGTCGGTTGCTTGACGCCCGGAGTCGTTGGAGGGCGCGTTTCGCGCGTGGAGCCACTCGCGGAGTTTGACGGGGTGCTGCAATCCGGTCGTTCCGGGTCGGTTTTTGAGGCTCCCGAGCTGAAATTTTGTGCTTCTGGAGGGGAATTTGGTGGTTTCCCGGTCGCTTCTTGTGCTTCCGGAGCGGGATTCATGCTTCCCGAACTGGCTCTCTGGG
>JBDUAH010000012.1:0-19127 GCA_040004745.1 Chthoniobacterales bacterium
CACTTGGCGGATCTCGGCACCGACATTCTTCGCTTCCTCCATCAGCAACTCGTCGAAGAGGCTGCGCTTCACCGCGATCTCGGCGTCCGGCGGAAGTTCGACGCTGGTGGTGCGACCACCGATCGCGATGAAATCGACGCGTCGCAGTTTTCCATGCGCCAGATCGCGGACGCGGTCGGCAATCCCGAGCCGTCCGAGCACTGGCGTGCAGGAAGGATTGAGGCAATCCCCGCAGACCTTTTCGCGCGGGAACGTCTCGCGCTCGAGAAGCAGAGTGTGCAGTCCCGCTCGCGCGCAAAACGCCGCGCAAGTCGCGCCGCCTGGGCCGCTACCGACGATCGCGACATCAAACATGCCGCCAATATGCGCAGAAGTCCGCGATGGCGGTCATGATCGTTTGTGGGGTCCGGGGAAGCTGCCGTTTGAACATGGGTTTCGCCTGGGTTGCAAAGCGCTCTTCGTGGCGGGACGCTCTGTTTTCCGTGTCTTCCACACTGCCGAAAGAAAAAGCCGACTTCCCGAAGCTCGTGCAGGAGGTGCCGCACAAGCCTGGCGTTTACCTGATGCGCGATCGGTTTAACCGCGTGATTTACGTGGGGAAAGCGCGCGATTTGCGGAAACGCGTGGGATCTTATTTTTTGCCATCGCGGATGGCGCAGGCGGATTTGAAAACGCGCGCACTGCTGGAGGCGGTGTGGGATTTTGAATTTCACACCGTCGCGAGCGAGCCGGAATCGCTGCTTCTCGAGGGCAAGCTGATCAAGGAATTTCGGCCCCGCTATAACATCTCTTTCCGCGACGATAAGCGGTTTCTCGTGGTGAAGGTGGATCCGAAGGAAGACTGGCCGCGCTTTCGTTTAGCGCGATTTAAGAAGGACGACGGCGCGCGTTATTTCGGTCCTTACGCGCACGCCGGAGCGCTCCGGCAGACGCTCAATTTCATGCGGAAGAAATTCGGCGTGCTGACGTTTGGCCGCGGTGCGCCGACGCCGCGCGAGCTGAAATCTTCCACTTACCAAGTGCCGTTCCGGTTGAGTGAGATCAACGCCGAGCAATATGCGGAACGCGTGGGGCAGGCGTGTGATTTTCTGGAGGGACACTCGCGCGAGATGATCGGCGCGGTGGAAGACGAGATGCGAAAGGCGGCGGAGAAGCTCGACTTCGAGAAGGCGGCGGAACTGCGCAACATGCTGGAGGACCTGAAGCGGACGACGAAGCCGATGCGTCGTTTCACGCGGCACAGTCTGCCGAGCTCGATCAATCCCGCGCAGGATGTGGAGTCATTGCGCGATGCGCTGCAATTGGAACGCGCGCCGGCGGTGATGGAATGCTTCGACATTTCGAACATCTCCACGACGCATGTGGTGGCTTCGATGGTCTGCTTTCGCGATGGGGTGCCGGATAAGAATAATTATCGGCGCTACCGGATTCGGACGGTGAAGGGACAGGATGACTTTGCCAGTATGGCGGAGGTCGTGAGGCGGAGATACGCTCGGGTGCTTCTAGGTATTTCGGAAACCGGAAAGCGGAAACCGGAAAGTGAGGCCGAAGCGGTGTGCTTGAGTTCCGCGGAGTATTCACAGGAAACGCCACAGGAGATCGCGGAGCGTTTGCAGTCCTCTCCGCAATCCACCGTTCGCGATCCGAAATTCATCAGCGTTCGTTTACCGGACCTGATTATCGTCGATGGCGGGAAGGGACAGCTTTCTTCGGCTTGCAAGGAGTTGCAGCGGCTCGGACTGCATGAGCTGCCGATCATCGGACTGGCGAAGGAATTCGAGGAAATTTACCGCCCGGGCCGGGCGCTGCCGCTGCAGCTGCCGGTGGATTCGGGCGCGCTGCGATTGTTGCAGCGGATTCGTGATGAGGCGCATCGTTTTGCGAATGGCTATCACCAATTGCTGATGAAAAAGCGGATCGGCGAGAGCATTCTCGATGATTGTCCGGGAGTGAGTCAGAACCGAAAGAATCTATTGCTGCGGGAGTTTGGGTCGGTGAATCGGTTGCGGAAAGCGACGGTAGAGCAGATCGCGGCGACGGAGGGAATCGGACCGAAGTTGGCGGAGGAAGTGCATCGCTTCCTGGAGCGGCATTGATGTGCAAGTGCGACGCTGGAGACCGCCGAGGATGACAGCGCGGCGCACGCTGCTACCTATTAAACCTTCGTGAAGAAAAAATTGCTCATTTTCCTGGCCGGCTGCGGCGCTGCTGCGGCGCTGTCTCAGGAAACGCCCGCTCCATCGCCTGCGGCCTCACCGGGCCAAGTGGATGAAACGATTGTGCCGACTTATGAAACGCAGAAGCTGGCGAGAGCCTACGTGCTCGATATTCCGGCCCCTCGGGGGCAGATTGTGGATCGGAATGGGCTTCCGTTGGCGCAGAATAAACTGAGCTGGAACCTCGCGTTCAATTATCCGACCCCGCTGGAGTTTTCCGACACGCAGGCGCTGGCCTATGCGCGGGAGAAGATTAAAACCGCAGAAAGATTGCTCGGTCGTTCGATCAACGTCTCCGATGCCTTGATCCTCCGGCATTATCACAACCGCGGAATTCTCCCCTTCGAGATCGCGCAGAATCTCACAGAAGAGCAGAGCGATGCGCTGAAGAAAAAACTGCCGCCCGACATGTTGCTGCGGCCGATTTACATCCGCGTTTATCCGAACGGTCGGCTGGCTGGGCAAATCATCGGATATTCCGGCAAAACCGGGCGCATGCCGGACGGGATCATTGATAACCACGAAGTGTTGTGGCCGGAAACGGAAGGACGCGATGGGCTGGAGCAGACCTTCAACACCATGCTCACCGGTCAGCACGGCGAGTACAAACTGACTTTCGACAAGGACGGGCGGAAGACTTCCGAGAAAATCGTGACGCCGCCGATTCCGGGATACACGGTTGTGACCACGATTGATCTGCGCTTGCAGGAGCTGGCGGAAAAGGCGCTGGAAGCGAAGGCCAAGCGGGGCGCGATCGTGGTCATGGAACCGAACACCGGCGATATCCTGGCGATGGCTTCGTGGCCGACCTACGATCCGAATTCGTTTATCCCCAGCATCTCGACGGAGAAGTTTAAGCAGCTACAGGATGATCCGGATATTCCACTGCTGCCGCGCGCTTTTCGCTCTTCCTATCCGCCGGGCTCAGTCTTCAAAGTGCCGGTGGGGATCGCGGCGCTGGAGAGTGGCTCGGTCCGGCCAGATGATACGTTTGAGTGCGTGCCGGCGTTGCAGGTCGGCAATCAGACGTTTCACAATTGGAAGAAGACAGGCCGCGGGGCGCTAAACTTCGTCGAGGCTTTCACGGAGTCCTGCGACACTTGGTTTTACCAGGCAGGAATTAAAATTGGGTCCGATCCAATTATCGAATGGGCGACCCGGATGGGCTTCGGCGCGAAGGCGGGGATACCGCTTCGCGGCGAGGTGGAAGGGCGCGTGCCGACCGACGCATACATGAAGGCGACGCACGGCCGGAAGATTCTCAACGGCGACATCGCGAACATGTCGATCGGTCAAGGCGACATCGAAGTGACGCCGCTGCAAATGGCGCAGGCGATGGCGATCGTGGCCAATGGCGGCACGTTTCTGCAAGCTCGGCTGGTGCAGCAGGTGCAAACTTTGGATAACGAGATCGTGACCGCGTATCAGGTGCGCGAGAAACGGTCGATCAACGCTTCGCCGACTACGATTGCGCTTTTGCACGAAGCGATGACGGATGTGGTTAACTCGCCGGCGGGGACCGCGCATCAGGCCGGGTTGGACAACGTGACGGTGGCGGGGAAGACAGGGACCGCGCAGTGGGGGCCGAAGAAGAAGGAGCGAACCGCGGCGTGGTTCGCGGGATTCGTGCCGGCGACTCAGCCGCAGTTTGCCTTTGCCGCGCTCTATGAAGGAGATGTGGGCGCTGACGTGCATGGTGGCAGCAGCGCGGCGCCGTTGATCGGGAAGGTTTTCCGCGAGGTCTATAAGGTGGCGAGCAAGAAAGATCGGCCGCGGCGTGCGCAACCGGTGGAAGGCGAGCCGCTGCCGGAGCCGCCGGACGAGAGCGGGGATTAGGATGAAGGTCGGTAGCCTGCCCGCGGAGCCTTGCGGATGTGGTTTGGACGTTCGACGTTTCTGGCCTTGATGACGACGAAATCGAATGCGGCGCTACTGATCGTTGGCCACGGCTCAACCGTGAATGCAGACTCCAGCATTCCGAGTCTGAAGCACGCGGCGGAAATTCGGCGGCGCGGAATTTTCGCGGAGGTTGCCTGCTGCTTTTGGAAAGAAGAGCCGAGTATGCGGGACGCGCTGCTGCTCTTTGAGTCACGGGCGATTCGCGAAGTTTATGTGGTGCCGAATTTCATCAGCGAAGGCTATTTCACACAGACGGTGATTCCGCGTGAGCTGGAGTTGGAGGGACCGTTGACGAAGCGAATCAGCGGGCAGATTTGGAAATATTGCGAGCCGGTCGGAAATCATCCGGAGGTAACGGAGCTCCTTTTGCAGCGTGCGCGCGAAGTGGCGCCAGGTGTCACGGAGAGCGAGAGTAGTCTTCTCATTGTCGGCCACGGCACGAGCTTGAACGATAACAGCGCGGTGGCGGCGAAGCGCGAGGTGGAAAAGATCGGTGCGCTCCGGCGATATGCGGCGGTGCTCAATGTCTACATGGAAGAGGAGCCGCTGGTGTCTGATTGGGCGAAACTGACGAGCACGCCGAACGTTATCGTGGTGCCTTTCTTCATCGCCGATGGGCTTCATAGTTATGAGGACATCCCGGTGTTGTTAGGGATCGAAAGTGAGTCTAACGACACCGCGGAAGCGCAAAAAGCCTCCGATGAGATTTTCCGCCGTAATCCTTATCAATTGCAGGGCCGATCCCTTTACTACGCCAGCTCGATCGGGACGGAAGCGCGCTTTGCCGATCTACTTCTCGCGCAGGCTGAAGCATTTGATCGCAATCCGCCCTCGCGTCGGGAAACTTTTGCGCGAGGGTAAAAACCTTGAAGGATCCGGCCACCATCCAAATGCTCCAGGAACTCGGCGCATTCATTCTGGCTGGCGCGAAGGGGCCGGACGATGTGAAACGCATGGCCGAGATGATTCGCACGGCGCGCGGTTATCGCTGGGTGGGCGTCTATAAGGTGGCGCGCGGCGAATGCGTGATCGTGGCCGGTACAGGAGACAATCCACCGTGTTATCCGCGCTTCCCCGCGACGCAGGGCTTGTGCGGGGCAGCGGTGGAATCGCGCGCGACCGTGCTCGTGGATGATGTGCGGAAGGACGTGCGCTACCTGCCGACCTTTGGCACAACGCTTTCTGAAATCGTGGTGCCGATCATTACCCAGACGGAACGAGTCGCGGGCGTGATCGCGGTGGAGAGCACGAAGCTGAAAGCGTTTTCGAAAGACGATCGCGAGGTGCTGGAGCGGGTCGCCATGTTGATGGGGCGCGCTTTTAAGTGAGCGAAATGGCGGGGACGATCCCGCGACGCGATGCTTTTTCTGAGCAACTCGCGGTTTTACCCAATCGCATGGGCGAGATTTTAATTCGCCGGACTGCGTCTGGTGAATTCGATCTGCGGCATCGTGATGATGCGGAGCGCGTGGATCTCACGGCGCAGAGCGATGCAAACGCGGCGACGGAGATTGCGCGTTTTGATGATGCCGGGAAATATCGACCGCTCAAGACCGCGCCGAATTTGCCTCACGGCTGGCTATTGACGCTTCGCAACGCGGACGAAGTGCGGCTGGCGTTGGACTTCTTTTACCCGGGCCGAATCGCGACGTTTATCGCTCACGAGAATGGAAACCTGCAGTCTACGCCAATGCGCGAGACCTTGGAGCGACAGACCGGAATCTATCGCGTGGCGGCGCGGATCAGTTTGCCTCAAGCGGATGAAATGGTCGCGCGGGTTTGCCGCTCTGCGGACGGGTGTTTGAGAACGATCCAATGGAGTTACGATGCGGCAGGTGCGCCCGCGAGCAGTTTGCTGCCTGCGGAGAAGTTCGACCCGGCGCATGACCAGACCGGTCGCCGCGAACAGTGCGTGCCGCTGCTTTGCCAGGAGGCCTGCAATCTTCTGGTCGCGGAAGCGCGGAACGTGGTGAAGGCAGCCACAGAATAGGCAAGCCGCGATGATCATTCGCGCGCGTGCTGTGGTGACGATGGATGGCGCTCCGATCGAGAACGGCGCGGTCGGGATTGCGGGGAACCTGATCGAACAGGTGGGGCGCTGGCGGGACTTTCGCCCGGGCGCGAACGATGAGGTGGTGGATTTGGGCGAGCGCACGCTGCTGCCGGGACTGATCAACGCGCATTGTCATCTCGATTACACGATGATGCGCGGAGCGATTCCCGCCTCCGCATCGTTCGCCGAGTGGATTCGGTCGATTAACGCGCTGAAAGCGGCGCTGACGGCGGACGATTACGCGCGTGCGATTGAAGAAGGATTTGCGGAAGCGGCCTCGTTTGGAACCACCACTGTCGCCAATCTGGAAGCGTTTCCGGAATTGATCGGCCGAATAAAATACGCGCCGCTGCGCACTTGGTGGTTCGCGGAGATGATCGATGTGCGCGGTTCTTTATCCGCCCGTGATGTTCTGAATGGGCTGGAGAAGGCCGCTGTTTCCACTGCGGGTGGAGTCGGGTTGGCGCCGCACGCGCCGTTTACAGTCTCGCGAGAATTGTACGAGGAGGCGGGAAAGCTAGCCGCGCAGCGTCACATTCCGATCACGACGCATCTCGCGGAATCAGCGGAAGAAATGGAAATGTTCCGCGATGGAAGCGGCCGGCTATTCGACTTCTTGCAGGGCATCGGGCGACCAATGGACGATTGCGGCCAGACGACGCCGCTGGGAGTGATGGCGCGAGAGGAATTGCTGAACGAGCGCTGGCTGGTGGCGCACTTAAATGAACTCACGGCCGGAGATTTCACGCTCCTCGAGCGGGGAGCGCGCTTCCATATCGTGCACTGCCCTCGCAGCCACGCCTACTTCGGGCATTCGCCGTTCGCATTCGCAAAGCTGCGTGCTCTGGGATTCAACATTTGCCTCGGCACTGACAGCCTGGCGAGCAATCATGACTTGAGCCTGTTTGCCGAGATGCGGCAGTTTTGGAAAACCGAGCCGTCGCTGGGCGCGGATGAGATTCTTAAAATGGCGACGGCCAATGCGGCTGACGCGTTGGGACAGGGAGAATCGCTCGGCCGGTTGCGGGTCGGCTGTTTAGCGGATCTGCTCGCCGTTCCTTTTTGCGGGCCGCTAAATCAAGTCGCGGCGGAAATTCTCGCGTTTGAGGAAAGGTCGCCCTGGATCCTGGTGGATGGTAAGGCTGTCCTACCTTGCTAACCAGAGGGATTCTCGTTTTTGCTTCCCTTTTCTCAATTCTGAAATATTCTCCGCCCTGCGATTATGGCGAAGATTATCATTATAGACGACGAGCCGGCAATGGTGGAGGTCATCGTGACGCTCTGCCGGGAAAAAGGGCATCAGGTTTTTCCATTTAATTCTGCCGTTCGAGCACTCGATCAGTTGGATTCGATTAGCCCGCAGGTCGTCATCGCCGACATCAAGATGGAGACGATCACTGGCTTCGATGTTCTCCGCCATGTGCGCGAACACCATCGTCAGACGGCTGTGATTCTGATCACGGCCTACGCTTCAGTGGAGACTGCGGTCGAGGCGATGAAAATGGGCGCGTACGATTACGTGACCAAGCCATTTAAGATCGACGAGCTGCAGATGACGGTGCAGCGGGCGCTCGATTATCAGGCCGCGCTGCGAGAGAACGTCTATCTCCGGAAGGAGCTGAAGAACAAATATCGCTTCGAGAACATCATCGGCACCAGCCGCCCGATGCAGCAGGTTTACAATTTGATCAACAAAGTCGCGGACACGGATAGCACCGTCTTGATCCAAGGCGAAAGCGGAACGGGGAAAGAGCTGGTGGCGCGTGGACTTCACTTCAATAGCAATCGCCAGCATCATCCTTTCGTCGCGATCAATTGCAGCGCGCTGCCGGAGAACTTGCTCGAATCCGAGTTGTTTGGTCACAAGAAGGGCGCTTTCACGGGGGCCGTCTCCGATAAGCGCGGACTTTTTGAAGAGGCGAACCTCGGCACCATTTTCCTCGATGAGGTGAATTCGATGGCGACCTCGCTGCAGACCAAACTGCTCCGCGTTCTGCAGGAACGCGAGGTGCGCCGCGTGGGCGATAACAAAAGTTCGCCGGTCAATGTGCGCGTGGTCGGGGCCACTAATGAACCGCTCGGGCCGAAGATGAAAGACGGGACGTTCCGCGAAGATCTTTATTACCGGTTGGCCGTGATCCCGGTGGAGATTCCGCCGTTGCGCGAACGTCTCGAAGACGTCCCGCTTTTGGTGAACCATTTTCTGCAAAAGCAGGCCAGCGCGAGTGGTGGCGAGCCGAAGAAGATCGACGCGCAGGCGGTTGATATCCTGTGCCACTACGATTACCCGGGGAACGTTCGCGAGTTGGAAAACGCTATCGAGCGCGCCTGTGCCTTATGCGAAGAAGAGCTCATCCTGCCGAGCGATTTACCGCCGCAGATCGTAGCCGCGGCGCAGGGCGAAAAAGCCGAGCAAGCGATTGCCTCCATGCCGGTGGGCCAAGCGCTGGACGAATACATCCAGCACCAAGAGCGCGGTTACATCGAAGCCACGCTCAACCATTGCGAGGGCTCGCGCGAAAGAGCGGCCAGCATGCTGGGTATCAGCATGGCGACGCTTTATCGGAAAGTGGACTCAAAGACCAAGAAGTAAGCGAGAGCGCGGTCTAGCCGCGCTTGCTGTAGATCTTGATCTGGTCGGCGGCTTTTTGCAGCTCGTCCAGCCTTTGCAGAGTGGCCGTTTGTTTGTTTAACAAATCGTCGTTGGTCACCTTAAGCGCTTGCATGACTTGCAGAGCGTTTCCGGAAGTCGCGAGCGGTGTCGGCGCGACCGCCCGAGCGACTGGTGTGGTGGTCGCTGGCTCTGCTGCCACCACGATTGGGACGGGCGTTTGCGCGGAGGCGAGGCCGAGCGTCAGGACGGTGAGAAGCAGGCAGGCGGAGATTTTCATTTTCGTGAAACTAGTTTCCAGAGCGGCTGGAGTAGATGCGCGCCACTCGGATGGCTTCCGCCACCGCCGTCAGCCGCTCATCAATTTTCGCCTGGTTTTCGGCCATTGTGACCTGTTGCGCTTGCACTTCTTTCGCCAGTTTGAGCAACGCGGCCTGCTCCTCCGCGGCTTTGGCGTTAGCTGCGGCAGGCGCATTGGCGACCGCAACAGGGCTGGCAGGAACTTTTGCTACGGCGGCAACGTTGATAGTCTGGCCGGGGGCGGCAGGGTTTCCGGAGACGACAGGTGCCGGGACGGGATCCGCGTGAACGATAGGGCTAAGCGCGAGGGCAGCGAGGAGGATAATTTGTTTCATACGCAAAGCGTTCAGCATGCGTAAAGCAGGTCGCGTTCCCTCGAGGCGCTGCGGGTAAACGGGGGGAATGTTTTCGCGTGCGGCGCGGGAACTGCTTGCTTAAGCAATGATTCGCTGCGTACCCTCCAGCTAATGGCCGGCATAGGCATGCATCAATCTCAGAACCTGTCGCTGCAACAGGTTCTCGCTCCGCAGCTTCAACAGAGTCTGTTGATCTTGCAGGCACCGTTGCTGGAGCTGCGAAATCTGGTGCAGCAGGAGATGGAGACCAACCCGGTACTGGAAGAGCTGGCTACTGAAATCGGTTCTGACGAAGGCGAAGATCCGAAGAACACGGAGGCAGATCAGGAGTTCAAAGAGGAATTCGATCAGCTCGCGAAGCTGGACGACGAATGGCGCGATTACATGGCGCAGTCGAACAGCTACAGCGGCCGCTCGCAGGATGACGAAGAGAAGCGGCAATTTTTCCTCGATTCCATCGCCACGCAGGAAACGCTCCAGCAACACTTGATGGGGCAACTCAATCAAACGGCTCTCGATGGGGACGATCGTAAGACGGCCGAAGTCATCATCGGCAATATCGACGACAGCGGATTCCTCCAGTCCTCGCCGGAAGACATGGCGATGAATACGGGCATCCTGCAGGAAGATTTCGAGAACATGCTCACGCTCATCCAGAGCTTTTATCCGCCTGGAGTCGGAGCGCGAGATCTGGGAGAGTGCCTGCTGATCCAGCTCAAGCGCGATGGCCGGGGAAGCAGCCTCGAATACAAGATCATCAGCGAGCACATGCTGGATCTCGGGAAACGGCGTTTTCCGGAAATCGCGCGCAAGATCGGCTTGAGCGTGGAGCAGGTGCAGAAGTGCGCGAACAACATCGCGCAGCTCGATCCGCGGCCGGGCCAGATCTTCGCCGAAGCGCCGCAGAATTATGTCCTGCCCGATGTGACAGTGGAGAAGATCGATGGCGAATATCAGATTATTCTGAACGGCGAACAAATTCCGCATCTCCGTATCAGCAACACCTACAAGGACATCATGTCCCAGGACGGCAACGGGAGTGAAGTGAAGGACTATATTCGCGATAAAATTCGGAGCGGAAAGTTCCTGATCAAATCCATCCACCAGCGCCAGCAGACGATCTCGAATATTGCGCACGAAATCGTGAAACGGCAGCGCGAGTTCCTCGAGCAAGGCAGCGCGCATTTGAAGCCGATGACGATGGTGCAAATAGCCGACATCGTCGGCGTGCACGAGACGACGGTGAGCCGCGCCATTTCCGGCAAGTACATGTCCACGCCGCAGGGCGTTTACGAGATGAAGTATTTCTTCACGCCCGGTTACCAAACCTCCAGCGGCGAGGCCATGAGTAACACGAGCGTTAAGGAAGCGATTCAGGATTTGGTGAAAAACGAAAACGGCAGCACGCCGTTAAGCGACAAGGAAATCGTGGAGATCCTGAAAGAGCGGGGCATTCCCATAGCCCGCCGCACTGTGGCCAAGTACCGGACCGAATTGAACATCCTCCCGTCGAATATGCGACGGAAGTATTAAGGTTGCTGCCTCCTCGACCCCCACCCCGGTGACTCAAGGAGGGGTGTGCGTCCCAGCCGGCGCCGGGTTGTTTTGGAAAACGACGCCGTCGCGCTGAAAACTCCACAACAGAACTGGGTCCCAAATAGACGATTCGCGTTCGGTGCCGAGCAGTTTGCCCCGTAGGGCGAGCCGGTCCCGCGTCGGGACCTGTGCGAGTTGTTGGCCGGCGGAGAAGGACAAGCCGCCGAGGGCGCTGAGATAATCAGCAAGCCAATTTGGTAGAGGTCCCGACGCAGTGGGAATGCGCCAGATGCGCGCGACACCGTCATTTGTGACGGTAACCACCAGCGATCCGTTGGCGTTCGAAATGATCTGACGGACGCCTGCAGGATGAGGCAGGGGAAGGACCAGACCGTGATGGGTCCGTGTATCATAACAACTCACCTCTGTATCTTCTACCCCACCCACCAACAGGGTATTGCCCGCGTCCGTGTAACGCACCGTCGTGGCTCTCCCGTCGAGCACGAAGGGCTCACCCTGTTGCTGGCCCGAATCAATCGACCAGATCCGGGCGGTGTGGTCGTCGCAGCCCGTTGCGATGGATCTTCCATCTGGGCTGTAATCAATAGCGTGAACAGGATTAGTATGTCTGATCCTTCCCAAGAGCGCGTTTTCGCCCGTCGTGTCCCACCGGTACATGAAGTCATCCCGACACCCGGTCGCGAGCTGATTGCCTGATGGCGCCACCGCCAGAGCATCCATTTTCTCCGAGTGCACAATCGCTTTTCCTATTTGTGTTCCCTCCGGAATCTTCCAGTGGAGGACGGTGCCGCGGAGGTAGGCCACGAAGACGGAATGCCCGTCGGCGGAAAAAGCGAGATCTGCAATAGCGCCGATCCCAGTTGAGGTATGTCCGATCTCGGCTCCGGTAGTCGCATTCCAAAAACGGACAACTCCATCGGCTGTGGCGACCGCAAATTGTCCGGTGGCTGCATGGAAGGCGGCACCAGAAATTTCGGCCGGCGAATGAATCACAGGAGTCACGAATCGCTTCTGGCTCAGTGACCACAATCCGGCTTCGCCTCTACGCGTAGCCACGAAAACCTGGTCGTCCCGATCGAACGCAATAGAGACCACTTCGCCCGGAATTGGAACGATTTCCCCGGGCCAGGTCGGCTCCGCGGTCTCCCAAAGATAGGCGGCGTGGTCCCAACCACCCGAGAGAATCCGGGTCGAATCGGGACTGAAGATTGCACATAGAGCCACGTCATCATGACGCATCGGGGCGCCGATCTGCTGGCAGGTCTTGACATCCCACAGGCGCACGGTTTTATCGCGGCTCGCCGAGAGCAGGAACTCACCAGTTTTGCTAAACGCGACTGAATTAACGGGGCCGCCGTGAAACATCGGAACGCCCACGGGAGCCCCGCTTTCGACCGACCAGAGTCGTACGGTCTTATCGTAACCTGCCGTGGCGAACAGCCTTCCATCCGGACTAACGTCGATAGTCCAAACAGAATCACCCTGGCGCAGGGGCGCGCTTAGAGATTTCGCGGTGTGGCCGTCCCAAATCCGCGCGGTGTTGTCGAGACTGGAGGTGATGATTCTGTTCCCGTCCGGCGTAAAGAGCGACTTTCTGACCGTCGCCCCATGCTTCATGGGCGCACCGATTGGCTGGAAAGTGTTGGCATCCCAGAGCATCGCACCGCCATACCAGTAAGAGGTGAGAATACGGGAGCCGTCTGGACTAAACACGGCATCAGCCACGCGTTCAGGGTTGACAAGCTGTGCGATCTCCTCGCCTGAAGATGCGTCCCAAATGCGCGCGGTGTGATCGAATGATCCCGTGAGGATGCGCCTGCCGTCTTTGCTGAAGACGGCACTCATTACATAGTTCAGAGAGTCAAGGTCAGGCCGTCCGTGCCGCATCGGCTTAGCCAATGCCGCACCTGTTCTGACATCCCAAATTTGGGCAATGCCTTCTTCCCCGGTGGTGATCAATTTGCGGCCGTCCGAGCTAAAACAGGACATGTTTCCGGCGTAGGGAAACGCCTTGCCTATGGGGCGCCCCGTCGCGGTATCCCAGACCTGAGTCGTGTGATCGTAGCTACTGGTCGCAAAGCAAAGACCATCGGGGCTGAAAGTGATTTCACACACTGCCCCGTCGTGGTGAACGCCGAAGACAGGAAGCTTATCGCCGTCGCCATGGCCAAATTGAATGGCGCTGAGAAGGTAGTTCGCCGCCGCTCGATTTCCCGGCCAGAAGGTGAGAGAACGTCCCATCAGGGCCAAGCCTTCGCGCCACGCTCCCACGCGAAAACGCTGGCGCGCAGCCTCGTGGTCGGCCAGGCTCGCGCGCTGCAGGGTCAATTGCAGTTTTTTGTTGCTCTCCAGCGCAGCGCCACGTTGCTGAAGACTGACCGTCGTAGCCGTCAAGAGAATGACAAAGGTGGTGGCCAACGCGGCAAAAAGCGTCTTGTTCCGGGCCACCAGCAACCTGAGCCTTTTCCAAGGGCCAGCCTCCTCCGCTCCGGTCGCGAAGCCCCTTTGATAGGCGGCTACGTCCGCTTGAAGTTCGAGCACCTTCGCGTAACGCAGGGCGGAATCGAGGGCCATCGCTTTTAGAACGACCGCCACCAACGAATTCGGAATCGCGCGACCCGGTAGATGCCCGAGCCTTGGGCGCTCCGAGCCGCGGTCAAGAAGTGGAAGGACTGAAGCCGCAAACTTTTCGGCCACATCCTCTCCTGTGTTTGCTTGCTCCTTGAATCGGTGCGCTTCCTTCGTGCCCAATGGAACCGGCGATTCCAACGTGAGGAGTGAGTAGAGAATCGCTCCTAGAGCGAAGATGTCGGTGCGTTCATCCGCGGCGGCAGCCTCCCCCCTTGCCTGCTCTGGCGCCATATAGCCCGGCGTGCCCATGGCCAGTCCGGGTCGCGTGGCAAAAGGGATCTCGTCCGTGGTGATGTCGGATGGACTCTCTTCAAAATAATCAAAATCCTCCGCATCGACCTCGGGCGGCGCGCTCCCTCGCAAAATTTTGGCCGCGCCCCAGTCCATTACCAGCACCTCGCCGTAATTTCCCACCATGATGTTATCCGGCTTCAGGTCGCGGTGGATAATGGGAGCCGATTGGGCGTGTGCAAACGCCACCGCATCGCACGCTTTTTGAAACACCGTGAGCAGCGCCGGCAGCGCGTAGTTCCGCAGAGTGTCTGGTTTCTTCGCTGCGAGGTCCTGCAAGATTTGACGGAGGGTCACTCCCTTGACCAGCTTCATGGTGTAGAACACGCGGCCTTCCTCGTCGACGCCGAGTTCATGCACCGGCACGACGCTGGGATGTTCCAGTTGGCCGGTGATGCGGGCCTCGCGGACGAACCTCCGCTCACCTTTGCGGCGATCCAGGAGCACCTTCACCGCGACCGAGCGCTGAAGGGGTTTCGCGACGGCTTCCAATACCCTCCCCATTCCACCCCGCCCGATCTCCTCCAGGATCTGGTGATCGCCCAGCCGCCAATCGTTGTCGCGCACCTCGATCGCCCGCAGCGCGGCCTCGAAATCTTCCGCGCTCGCCGTCGCTTCCTCCCCTAACCCGGCGCGCAGCAGGCATGTGACGCACGAATCGCCGTCGATCCGCGCCTCAGTTCCGCAGATCGGACAACTAAGCGTTCCCTCACCAAGACCAGCGACGGAATCGGGAAGACCCGGAATACTCATAGCTCAGCTCCCGCGAGAAACGAACCGCAAGGGGACGCCAAGTGACGCTAATCGAAGAAAAACCAGCTCATCATTCGCGCTCATTCGTGTTTCTTCGCGGTTATCGCTTTCCAGGGCATCATCTCGAGCCCATAGCCAAAGCTGCGCATAGATACCGAATCTCATCTTCAATGTCGGCATCCGTCTCGACGGTGCGGGCCACTTCCTCCCGTAAGAGTACGCGATAGCGCACCCGCAATTGATGCAAAAAACGTCTCACCCCATCCTCGGCGACCCCGAGATTGGCGGCCAGTTTAGCGTAGGAAACATCCTCGCGCTCGCTGGCAAGATAGTCGCTCAATGCATCGAAGACGCGGCGGCGCCCGCCGGCCGCGCATTCCTCACGCAGCCGGGCCTTAGCCTGCTCGACCACCGTGGCTGCCCATCGAATGTCGAAGAGACGTTCTGGGGAGGCGGAAGCGAGGGTATTTTGCGAGAGCTTGAGATGCGAAGGCGCCTCCGCCATCCGATCATTCCACGAGACGAACTCCAGATCGCCGCCCCGCTTCTTCGCGCTGCGTTTCTCGTGCGCATCGATCAGGAAATCCTGGAGCGACTTGAGCAAAAGCGACCGGAACCGCCCGCGTCCGGGATCGGCCCGTCGGAGCAGATCACCCTCCAGCACCTTCATGAAGAAATCTTGGGTCAAGTCCTGCGCGTCCGTGGTGGAATGACCGCGGCGGCAGATAAAGGCAAAGATGGGCCGCCAATAGAGGCGGCAAAGCTCCGCGAGGGCCGTGCGCGTCGTGCCCTCGGAGCCGTTGCCCGCAGCGAGAATGACACTCCAGCGCGTGGTGTTGAACCGGCGCGGACTATTGCCCTCCGTCGCGAGGTTCGGTTCCACAAACGCGGATCGTGCAGGCGTGTCATTTTTTCCTCAAGGCTAAAGTAGGAGCGAGACCTTGCGCTTGCGGACGCGGAGGATGGAAACGAGTTCACCTTGGACATGATTCCGCGAAAGTTTTGAGCGTGAAACGGCAAATCGTAACGAGGGGCGCTGGGATCGATGTGATGCGCCGTGTGATCCATTTGGCCACGGATAGCGCAGATGACGTGGATTTTCTTGCGGGGATTTTTGAAATTTCGGCCTGTTTCGGCACCGTCTGCAGCCCGCTGGGAAGTCCTCCACGACGAAGCGAACGCCGGTTACTGTCGGGCGAAGGCGACTCGCTTTTCGGGCTTGCTTTTCTTGACCTGCAGGCTGGAAGTTGGCGCTGCCATGAATGCTTCTCTACGCGCCGCCGTTCTCGCTGAGTGGCGGGGTCTGTCGGAGAAAAAGCAGCGACCTGACCGCTGGAAATCACCCGGCGAGCTGCTCCCGAAGCTAATGCAGCAATTCGGCTTGCGGGAACGTTTGCGAGAGGCGGAAGTGATCGAAGCGTGGACCCAGATTGTGGGCGAATTCATCGCGGCGCATTCACAGCCATCGAATTTGCGAGAGGGCATCCTTTTCGTGCGCGTCCTGCAGCCAGCTTTGCATTACCAGTTCGAGACAATTTCCAAACCAGAAATCCTGCGCAAGCTGAAGCATCGCTTTGGGGCCAAGGTAGTGAGGGATGTGAAGTTCAGGATCGGCTAGCGCCGAGTTGCCGGCAATCAAATCGTCGGTGCGCGGACTGATTCTAGGCGGCCTCAATCGGACTGGCGGCGAGCGCCGCGCAGAGATACCGGATTTCTTCCTCCACCTCGGCATCGTTCTCAACCGTCCGCGAGACTTCATCGCGGAGTAGGACGCGATAGCTCGCGCGCAATTGGTTCAGGAGGCGCCGGATGATGGTCTCGGTCACCCCCAAGCTCGCTCCCAACTCCGTGTACGATATTTCCGTTCGTTCCGAAGCCAGGTAACCGCTCAGCGCATCGAAGATGCGTCGCCGTCCGCGTGTCTCGCACTCTTCGCGGAGGCGCGCCATGGCTCGCTCCACTACGGTCGCCGCCCAGCGAATGTCAAAAAGCCGTTCGGGCGAGGCCGTTTCGAGCGCCCATTTTGAAAGACTCAAATGCGAAGGCGCTTCTGCCATCCAGTCATCCCACGCCACGAATTGCACCCGACCGCCCCTTTTTTTCGCGTCGTCACGGTCGAAGGAATCGTTGAGGAAATTCTGCAGCGACGCGAGGAGAAGGGAGCGGAACCGCCCCTTTTGCGGATCAGCGCGCTGTAAGAGCTGGCCCTCCATCACCGAAAGGAAGAAATCTTGCGTCAAATCCTGGGCGTCGGACGTGGAGTGGCCGAGACGGCAGATGAATGCAAAAATTGGCCGCCAATAGATCTGGCAGAGATGAGAGAGAGCAGTTCGGCCGGCGGCACCGGGGTCGGAACCCGCGGCCAGCACGACACTCCACCGCGTGGTCAAGAACTGGCGCGGGCGGCTTCCGTTCGACGACAACAGCTCCGGTTCCACGACCCGTCATCGTGGGTAGTGTTCCCTTTTTCCTCAAGGGTAAATATTCTGCGCCGCCTAAAATCGGTCTCGGCCGGCGCCGCCAGCCACGCGGGCGCGCTTTAATGTGGAGAACATGTTCGCCGAAATTGTCTTCAGGAAAATGGATACAAGCTGCTGAACAGGAGCGGGGTCAACGAAACGCAAACGCGAACGAACGAGCAGTTTAGTCGTCATGCCCCGGCGCCCTGATGACTTGGCTGGAGTCCTGCTTCCGCGGGGGTGAATCAGCAGAGCCTGAGCCTCTGGTGGTCCGGAAATAGTCCACGGCTAGAACAAGCAGCGCGAGGATGATTAACCAGCGAAGAAAGAGGATTTCGACACGCATTCCAATTTTACTACGGTTTTTTTGGGGAGAAGTTCGCGAAAAAGTTGTTTTTTTTTCCGGATACCTGAAATGACTGCCGATGCTTGAGGAAAAAAGGCCGCGTTCCGGACCCGGCGGCGATGTCGTTCACGTGGCGGAATTAGAGCTCAGGGCGCGGATCGGAGTTTCGGATCACGAACGCGCGGAAGCGCAGCGCCTGACGGTATCGCTCACGTTGTGGCCAGCGACACAGTTCGGCGATCTGCAGGACGAAATCGAAGACGCCGTCGACTACGCGAAGGTAGTTCAGGAAGTGCAGGCTCTCGCGATTCGGCGGGTTGACCGTTTGCTCGAGACTCTGGCCGAGGCGATGGCCCTGCATCTTCTGGCCACATTTCCGATCACGCGCGTGCGAGTGGAGCTACGGAAATTCGTCCTCGCTGACGCCCGCTACGCGGCGGTTATGATTTTGAGAGAAAGCACTACGAATCCCTAATCTCCTATCGTCCGGCGTCGACGTGGAAACATTCGCTTTTCGCAGGCTCACTCCTAATCTTTCGCGGTGAAGTTCTGTCGCCTCCCGCATTCGTCCGAGGGATGGGAAACCGTCTCTCGCGAAGTGCATTTCGAGAATGGACATCTGGCCGTGGCGACGGAGCAAGTGCGGACGCCGAGCCGGTCCCGGGCACAGGCGTGGACGGTGGTGCATCGGAAAGCGGCGGTGGTGGTGGCGCCGCTCACGACTGACGGCAAGCTGATCCTGATCCGGCAGGAAAGGATCGCGATTCAGTCCGCAATCTGGGAAGTGCCAGCCGGGCAAATCGACGATGCCTCAATGGCGGACGTTTCCACCATCGAAGCGGTGGCACTGCGAGAACTGCGCGAAGAGACCGGCTGTGAGCTTGGACCGGAAGGGGACCTTCTCCCGCTGGGCCATTTCTTCTCCTCCCCGGGCTTCACCGATGAACACGGATATTTCTTTCTAGCCCGCGGCGTAGTCGCGGCAGAGGGGGGACATGCCCACGAGGAATCGGAAACGATTCTCGACTGCCGAGCGTTTCCGTTACGAGAAGTAGGACGCATGATCGCCGGGAACGAAATCCGCGATGCGAACACGCTCGGCATTTGCGCGAAGTTAATGGCCAGCGGGCTGCTGGATTTGAGCGCCTAACCCCGCATTCCATGGCACTCAGGAACTTCTTCAAATTTCGGGAAATCCCCGAGTCGGAAACGACCAAGCCGTTTCTGGAACATCTCGAAGACCTCCGCTGGACGGTGGTGAAGATGGCGATCACGCTTTTCACGGCGATGATCCTCTGCTTTGCCTTTCGTGCATCGCTCACGGCTATCCTGCAGCGGCCGTTGTCGCAATTGGACGAGAAGATCCGCACGCTCCAGGCGCTGGGTATCACCGATTCGCTCACGATTTCTTTCAACCTCTCCTTCTACGCCGGGATCGTAATCTCTTTCCCGATCCTGCTTTATTTTCTCGCGCAATTTGTGCTCCCGGCCTTGAATGCGGTGGAAAAGCGTCTGCTCCTGCCGGCCATCGCGGTCAGCTTCCTGCTCTTCCTCGTGGGCGTGTTCGTCTGCTATTTCTGGCTGCTGCCGACGACGATTCTGTTTTTCTTCCACGACGCCCAATCGATGGGCTGGATGCCGGCGTGGACGGTGCG
>JBDUAH010000166.1:0-5654 GCA_040004745.1 Chthoniobacterales bacterium
GCATGTGCACATGGTCGGGAACGGCGTGGGCGGCTCCGGCGGCTGGCTGCGTTTGCGTGGCGCGCATCGCTGGCTGGCGGGTTTCATGCTCAAGCAGATCGGCTTTCCCGCGGCGGTTCTGGAACAGGATTTGGAGAGCATTTACGCGCAGCATTTGCTGGGACTGATTCGCGATTCCTCGTTCGATGCCGTGGTCCTGCTCGCACACGAACGTGTGCACGATGCCGACGGCAGAGTGCGGGAAGATTTGGGCTCGATGTATGTGCCTAACGACGTCGTGCTCGATCTCGCAGCGGAGCATCCGGAGTTCCTGGCGGGTGTTTCCATTCATCCTGCGCGACACGATGCGATCGAGGAGCTGGAGCGTTGTCTGGCGCGCGGCGCGGTCTTGATGAAATGCCTGCCGAATTGCCAGAACATCGATTGCTCGGATCCGCGTTATCGCCCGTTCTGGGAGCGAATGGCGGAGGCACGTTTGCCGTTGCTCGCGCATACGGGCGGCGAAAACACGGTGCCGGTGGTGAACGCTGCGTTAGCCGATCCGAAGCTTCTGCGATTACCGCTGGAGTGCGGTGTCACGGTGATCGCGGCGCATTGCGCGACGAAGAGCGGGTTTGGCGATCCCGATTACTTCGAAGATTGGACGCGGATGTTGAGGAAGTTTCCGAATCTCTACGGCGATATCAGCGCGTTGGTTTCGCTGAATCGTTGTGCGCATTTGCGCGACTGTTTGCGGCCAGAGATTCTGCCGCGGATTTTTCACGGGAGTGATTTTCCGGTAGCGGTGTTGGGACACCGCTTGTTGCTTAGCGGGGCATTGGGCTGGAGTGAATTTCGTCGACTGCAGGGAATCCCGAATCCGCTGGAACGCGACTGGCAATTCAAACAAGCGCTGGGTTTTCCGGGGGAAACGCGCACTTGTGTAGGAAGCATCCTTCGTCTCGACGACTCCACGCGCGCAGTCATCCCGAGCCGCAAAGACGGTCGAGGGATCTCGCCGACGGTGTTGGATTACGCTGAACGAACCGAACATGGTCGAGACCAGTTGTGAGATCCCTCGACCGTCTGCGCGGCTCGGGATGACCCGCCTATCGTATTCTTCTCCTTCTCCATGATCTTCACTAACGCTCGCGTCGCTTTTCCGGATGGAATTTGGGAGGGCTTCGATGTCGTTTGTGACCTCGGGCGCATCTCGGAGATCAGGCCGACCGGAAGTTTATCGACAGGCGAGTCGATTGACTTGGACGGCAATTATCTCGCTCCGGGTTTTATCGATCTTCATCTCCACGGCGCGATTGGACGGGACACGATGGAAGCGACGCCAGATGCATTCCGCGCTGTCTGCGATTACCACGCGAGCGGCGGGACGACGTCGTTGCTTCTAACGACCGCGACCGCGCCCATCGCGGACATCGTAGCTGTGTTGCGCGCAGTGCGGACTTGCCGCGTTGATTTCCCACAGATCGCCGGCGTGCACGTGGAGGGGCCTTTCATTTCGCGCGAGCGTGCCGGTGCTCAACGCGCCGAGTTTATCATGAATCCAGAGCCGGCTGCCGTGGCGGAACTGCTGGAATATTCGGATGTGATCAAACGTGTGACGCTGGCTCCGGAATTACCGGGCGCACTGGACGCGATCGATCGATTCTGCGCCACCGGCATCGAGGTGAGCGGCGGACACAGCAACGCGTGGGATGAGGAAGCGCGCCGCGGTTTTGAACACGGCCTGCGGCATACGACGCACACCTTCAATTGCATGTCTTCGATGCGAAGACGCGGCGGTGAGCGTGTGGCGGGATTGCTCGAGTATGCGTTGAGCGAACCGGAAATTATGTGCGAGCTGATCGCGGACGGCCGACACGTTGCACGGACACTGATGAAAATGCTTTACCGCGCGAAAGGTGCGGCCGGCATTTGCCTGGTGACGGATGCGACCGCCGGTGCAGGTCTGCCGGAGGGCTCGGCGTTCGAGCTTGGTGGTCGAGATTGCATCGTGAGCGAGGGCGCGTGCTGGCTGTCGGATCGGTCTGCTTTAGCTGGAAGCGCGGCGCGCATGATCGACCTGATCCGCGTGATGGTGGAAAGCGTTGGCGTGTCCCTGCATGAGGCGATCGGAATGGCTACCGCGAACCCCGCCCGCGCGCTCGGCGTCAGCACCAAGGGCACGCTCGCCGTCGGCGCGGATGCAGATCTCGTGGTGCTCTCGCCAGGGTTGGAAGTTCTGCAAACCTTCGTCGCCGGAAAGCGCGTCGTTTAAAGCGAGAGGAGAAAGCGCGCGGTATCGAGCGATGCCGCAGGACGGCTAAGCTGCGCGATGTTAGCCGACCATTTTTTCCAACGCGCGGCGTCGTTTGCGAAGATGGATTCCACGGTCGCCACGATCTCAGTATGTGGGATGGCGATGGCGCCAGCGTCCATTTCGACTAGGAAACGCGCGTTGCCTTCCTCTTGCCCAGGAATGATGTGGTTGACGATCATCGGACAATTTGCCGCGATCGCTTCCTGGACGGTCGCGCCGCCGGCTTTGCTGATGAGCAGATGGCTGGCACGCAGGAGACGCGGCAACTCTTCGCTCCAACCCACGATTTCAAATGGCCGCGGCGCCAGGTTTCGAATGCTTTCGATCGAGTTCCGCAGCCGACGATCACGCCCGACGGCCACGGTTAAAGAGACGCCGCGCAACGCGGCAAGACGGAGGACCAACTCCGGCGCGATGGCTTTGCGCGCATTCACGAGATAAAGGACGCGGCTGGCATCTTCCGTCGGAGCAGGACGCTCAGGCGCCGGCTCTGTAAACTCCGGGCTGACGGGAAATCCGAAGGTTCGCGTTTTCTCCGGCGAGATGCCGGCAGCGTGGAGAACAGCGGCACTCCGGTCATTCGGGAGTAGATAATAATCGGCACTGCACTGATACCATATCGCGTTCACAGAAAGCGAATCAGTGATGACCACCACGCGTTTCCCATAGTTGCGCTCGGTCGCCCCGAGCATCTCGTCGAGCATGTGGGAATAAGCAGGGTAAACGGTGACGATCACATCCGGCTCAAAGGTGGCGAGGAGCTGGCGGAAGTATTTTTTGAGCGTGAAGAAGATGCGAAAAGCGCCCTCGAACTTCTGTTGCCGATCCAGCCAGCGATAGACGCGGCCCCATGTCTGCGGCCATTGGTTGATGAGGCCGAGATACATCTCGCGCGCCCAGGTGTTGGCCGGGCCATACGTTTCCGCGAAGAGATCGTGCACCTCCACTCGCACGTCGCGGCCGGCGAACTGGAGCAGGCCCTGGCGAATGCCGCGCGCGGCGCTGTTGTGACCTTCACCGAAGGCCGCGGTCAGGATCAGAATTTTTTTCAAAACTCGTTAGGCCAGCCGACGCGCCTGGGTTGTCGCAGAGTTTAATGGATATTTATGGGAGGCAAAGTATTCTCTCACCGGAGCATGAGACGCCTCAAATTCGTTGGCCGAATCGCGCGGCGTTTCCTGTGGGAGACGGCCACCGACGATACGACCGGCTTCGCGGCGCAGATGGCGTATCAGTTTCTTTTCACGCTCGCGCCGGGCCTCCTTTTTCTCTGGTACTTGCTCGGTCTCTTCGGCACGGACCCGGAGAAATTGCATCAAATGGTGGCCATCTTGCAAAACTTTCTGCCACCGGATCCAAAAGTGCAGGATGTCTTCGATACCGCGGTGGCGAACGTCGTCATCACCGGATCGGGCGGGGTTTTGGGCAATGTGGGAATCTTTCTCGGCATCTGGCTGGGAACGATTTTTATCTCGACGATTTCACATTCGCTCAGTCGTGGCCACGGGGTGAAGGAGGATCGGAATTGGTGGTCTAAGCATATCATTTCCTTCTTTTTGCTCTTTTGGTTCGGCATCACGATTTTCGTTTGTTTTAGCGCGATGGTCTTCGGCGAAAAACTGGCCGGCATCGCGGAAGTGAATTTTCAGATGACAGTCCCGCTGCAATCGTGGGTGGCGTTCCTCAACCTGCCTCTGACCGCGGTGGCGCTGTTTATTCTCGCGCTCTTCCTTTACCTTCTCACGCCGGAGAATTACCTCACGGTCCGGCAGGCTTTTCCGGGCGCGATCTTCTTTTCCTTCGGGTGGATTCTGGTGACGAAACTGTTCCAATATTATGTGGCGAATTACGACCGGTATAATCCCACCTACCACGCGTTGGCGTCGATCATCATGCTGCTCTTTTGGATGTATCTGACCTGTCTCTTCCTTTTGCTTGGTGGGAAATTGAACGCCATTCTACAGCGTGAACGTGAGCGCTCGGCGGCTCGGCGAGAGGCCGCGCTCGCCGCGGAACCAGAGCCCGCTTGAAACGGCTCCTCTCTTTTTCGCGACGAAGCCGACGGCAACGCGTCGTCTGCTGGTCGCTGGTCTTGATGTTGTGGACGGGCGCCGTCGTCAGCACGCTCCTGCACGCTGAAATCAGTGAGGCGGACAAGAAGAAACGCGACGCGTTTGTGAAAGCGCGGGAGGAAATGCGGGCGGTCGGTTCTCCCACGCCATCGAAACCGAAAGGGAGCGGCAAACCAAAGGCGGCTGCGAAAAAAAGCCGGAAAAATCGCGAGGCTTCCTCTAAGAAAAAAAAGTCAGCGAAGAAGAAATCTTCCAAGGATGATGATGAGGAGGCGACACCCAGTCCCTCAAAGCGAAAGCAGTCAGACGACTCCGAGGCGAAGAAGAAATCAAAGTCGGAAGAGGACGAAGAGGAGACGCCGCGCGATACCGCAACCCCGCGGACGACCCCCGATATCCGTCCGCCGTTGCCGGTGGCGGAACCGACGCGGAGCCGCAATTTGCCGCCCGCCGACATTACGATCCAGAAGTCCGGCATTGAAAAGGAGCAAGGGTTCCAGCCGCCACCCGCACCGCCGCCGCGGGAAAGTTTCTGGTCGCGCGTTTTCGGCGGGGGCAGCAGCAATCGCAGTTATCGCTACCTGAGCCGGAGCGTGATCGACGCGATCCGGCGCGCGCCGGTGCAGCGCTCGCGCTGGAAGTACATCATCGTCCACAACAGCGGCACGCGGCAGGGCAATGCACGCGCTTTTGATTACTACCATCGGAACGTGCGCAAGATGCAAAACGGGCTGGCCTATCACTTCGTGGTCGGGAACGGGCGCTCGTCGGGCAATGGCGAGATCGAGGTGGGGAATCGCTGGACCCGCCAAATCAATGGCGGCCACGTGCACAGCGATTACCTGAACAACATCTCGCTCGGCATTTGCCTGGTGGGGGATTTCAACCGCGACCAGCCCACCAGCGCGCAACTCGAAGCGACGGAAGAGTTGATCAAGTATCTACGCGAGCGTTGCGGGAAGGTGGATGGCCACGCGATTCCGGTGAAGCCACACCGCGAGATGAATCCGCCACGCTGGGCGACGGACTGTCCCGGAGACGATTTTCCGTACAGCTGGTTCCGACGATTTTAACGATGCGAGTCCGGCGTCTGGATCACGCGGGCCGGTTTCAGATTGCGCTAAGGCAAAGGCGGATAGGACGACGGCAGCTTACCGTCTTGAAAAATCCGCGTTTGCATCGCTCGCCACCTCCTACGCGAAGGTGGTCTCGGCCGAAGCAGCGGCCGCCGCCGCCAGCGCCACGGCCGCCCAGGTCTTCCAAGACCAGAATGCCGATCTGATTAA
>JBDUAH010000167.1:0-5637 GCA_040004745.1 Chthoniobacterales bacterium
CCGAGGTGCTGGTGCGCCATCAGCCGCGACTGATTGTCCTGGGTCTGCCGCAGCTTCTTTTCCGGCCCGGCCGGGCAGATGAAATAGACGCGGCTGGGGAGGTCGACTTTCGGCGTGACGATCTGACCGGCCTCTTTGCCTTCCAAGGTAAAGATGCGCGTTTTCGTGGCGCCAGCTTTCTCGCTGCTGACAAAAAGTCGGTCGTCGACGATCTCGATGGCGGTAAGCGTTTCCTCGCCTTCGGGCACGATCTCCTGCCACTTCAGCGGTGAGGGATCGTCGATCGCGACCTTCACGACGCGTTGCTTCGGCGCTCCCTTGTCCGTCAGCACGAAGAGGTCGCCGTCTTTGCTCACCCAAGAAAAGCGGTTGTCCATCGCGTGAATGATGGCGCGAATTTTTTGATCCGGCTCTTCCAGTTCCTGCGCGTAAAGGTCGATGCGTTTCGCCTCTGCGCCGCGGCGGACCGAGAGCAGCAGATGTCCGCCGCTTCGCGTCACTTCGCTCGAGATTAAATCGTTTGGTCCGAGCGGTTCGTAGAAATAGGTCTCGCCGAAGATGAATTTATCCGCCACCGGCTCGGTTCCGAAGACGTGGAAAAAAACGCGCGTTCCCGCTGGCTCCACGCGGGTGTACCACGCGCCTTTTTTATCGGGCGCGATGCTGACGGTGTTGTAGTTCGCCGCCGGCAGTTCATCGGAAAGATCTTTTTCCTGGCTCACTGCAAAAAAGCGGATCTTTCGCTCGACCGCTTTGCCCTCCGCCACACTGTAGGCAACCAGGCTCCCGTCGCTGGAGACGTCCGCTACGGTTATGATCTTTCCGTCACGGGCCGCGACAAGGCGTTCATCTTTTCCATCCCAACCTTTCCGCAGGAAAATTGACCCCTGTTTTTTATCTGCACCACTTTTGGTGAAGATGAAAACGCCGTCTTTCGCGCAGGCTGGCGAAACGTTTCCGGTGCGGAATAAATCCGTCAGAGTCTGGGCGATTTCAGGTCGATCGTTGGCTTGTGCGATGACAATTTGCTGTGCCAGCCACGCACCGCTGGCCGAAGTCTTCGGCTCCTCGTTCCACTGCGCTAAGCTGGAAGATTTCTCGGCGGCGAGAGCGAGAGAAGGGAGGGCGAGCAAGAGAAAAAGCGAGCGACGCACAGGCATGCCCATCTTTGGTTTGGGCCGCGAGAAATTGCAAACGTGCAGACCGCGATCAGTTCGTGCTCTGGATCGCCGGTTCCATCTTGGCGGCGGCGGCGAACTGAGGATCTTTCGCGCGCTTGCGGATCGCTTCGAAGACCTTCCGAATCGCGATGCGGCTACCGTTATTCGCGATGAAAGGCGGAAGCGTGCCGCCGCTGTCGGTGAAAATAGAGTAGGTGGCGCGGGTGGCACCAGCGCCATCCGGCTCCAGGAGCCAGCCGCCTTCGCACACGCTCACGCGGGCGACGCCGGACTTTTCCGCTGGTCCTTCACTATTCGCCGGGGCCCAGCGGATGCGATAAATGGCGCCGTCCGGCCCGATCCATTTCGCGTTTTGGGAGCGCAGAGTGTAATCGCGATCGCTCACCAGCGGGACTTCCAGGCGCTGGTAGGCGACGACGGAATTCTTTTCGCGTTTCAAGACGTGACACTCTGCGGTGTAGGGCATGAAGTTCGGATACGATTCGCTGTCGTCGAGAATGGAGAAAACGGTGGCGGGCGTCGCCTCGATCGTGCCGACGGCTTTAAATTCACGGATTTGTGAGCCTTCGTGGAGCCGGCTGTGAATAGTGACGCCTTTGGCGCTCGATTCTTTTTCCCATTCCGCGCCGGTCTTTTCGGCTCCGGTTTCGGCGACGGTTTTGCTTTTAGCCTCGTCACCGGCGGCTCCCGCGGATGCGGTGAAAAGAGCGATCCCAAGCAGGATAGGAAGAGCTCGGAAGCATGAGGTTGAAGCAATCACGCGGACTACATGAAAACATCATGAGGGCGATGAGGCAACTGATTCGTTAGGCGGCAGAAATCAGCCGAGTGCCGGCTAATTTTCAGCGAAGCTAAAGCGCAGAGCTTTGTGCAACCGCGGCGGCAAAGCGGGCAGGTTGCGCCGTTCGATCAGGAACGTGATCACGCCCGCGAGCTCGCGGAAGACGTAGTTTTTGTTCACCGCGCCTTGCAGATACTGCTCGCCGCTGCTGCCGCCGGTGCCGACGCGCGTGCCGATCATGCGGCGGACCATTTGTAGGTGACGGTAACGGAAGGTGGCGAGTTGTTCGTCGATTTCGATCAAGGCGTTCAGCAGCGCGAAGGGCAAACGGAAGAGCGGCTCGTCGCGGTAGAGCATGATGAAGAGCGCGGAGCGCAGCGCCGCGGCCGAGAAATCCCCCCAGCCACCGTGGAAGAAAATTTCGTCGAACTTCCCGAGCAGGTCGCTCTTGTCATCGCGCGCGGAGAGGCTGTGCTCGAAGAGATTGCGGTAACGATTCCAAAAGCGCGGCCGGTGGTCCGGCGCGCTGGCTTCCGTTCCCGCATCCGTCCAATCGCCCCAGTATGTATCGTCAAAAAATGGGGCGCGGCCGAGCCAGCGCTCAACCATGTGCAGGAGGCTGGCTTGTCCCTCGAAATCGTTGATCTCGGCGAAGTCCTTTTCGTTGAAGCCGCCGAGTTCGGTGTGCTTGTAGTAATCGGGCCGGAACCGGTTCTCCATGCGCAAGCCGAGCGCGGCTTCGATCTGGCGGAACTGCACGCTCTGGAATCCGGACGCGCCATGGAGCAGTTCGCGGAACTCGAGAAAATCGAGCGGCGTCATCGTTTCGAGCACATCGACTTGATGATTCAACAGCTTCCAAATTTCGACGATCCGTTTCAGCCGATGCACGACCACGTTTAGGTCTGGGCCGTCGTCGTCAGCGGCCGGTTTGCTCAGGACTTCGCGGCAGGCTTCGAGCTCGTGGCGGATCTGTTTGAACCAAAGCTCGTAAGCCTGATGCACGATGATGAAGAGCATCTCATCGTGCGCGATGAGCTTGCCCTCCTGTAGGCTGAGCGGCTTTTGCAGCTGCAGGAGCGCGTCGATCCCGAGATAATCGCCGTAATATTGCAACGGCTGGTCGCGATTGAAGGGGCACTCCATCGCGGCAGTGTCGCGTAAGCCGCGGGGCGGAGTCAATCCGCGCGGAAGATGCGTGACGTCGGGCGCGCCGCGTTGTAGCCACGTCGCTGCGCGACGTGCCCTCGCGATTCCCGAATTCACGAGCTGCTTCCGTCGGCCATGCGCATCTCGCACGTCGCACAGCGACGTGGCTACAGGCCCTAGTAACAAATCCCCGGCGCTGCGCCGAGATAGGTGTCGTCGTGCAATTGTCTTAGCATGAATGAGGCGACATCCGCGCGGGAGATTCGTGTCGGCCAGATATAGCTGCCCACGTTTCCATGCTGATATTCGCCGCGCTGCTTGCCACTCGTTAGAACGGAGGGCCGCACGATGATCCAATCGGGTTCGCTATGCATCACGAGTCGCTCCTGGCGGCGGCGATCCCAGAAGTAAAACGGAAGAATCAGCGGCACCATAAAGAGCGTGCCCAAAAGCCCGAGCCGCCCGGTGGCGTCGCAGACTCCGAGCGAACTTTCCACCACGAGTCGTGGCACTTTGCAGACCTGCATAGCGTGCAGAATATTGCGCGTGCCTTCTGAGAGAATCTTCGTCGGCATAAAGAATCGCGTGTGTCCTAGCGCGCAAAGGACTGCATCCTGGCCTTGCATGGCGGCTTCGACGGACGCGTAATTCATGACGTCGCCCTGCGCGACGCGCAGATTCTCATGCTCGAGCGGGAGCCGCGTCGGATCGCGCACGAAGGCCGTCACCCTATGGCCTCGCGCCAAAGCTTGCCGGATGATCTCACGCCCGGTTCCGCCCGTCGCGCCGACCACGAGGAGCGCGAGCGGATTCTCCAGCTTCCGCGCCAGGAGTGCGCGATTCCGCGATCGCGGCGGCCGGCGGAACAAGGCCCGAGTAAGCGCGAGCGCGTAGATCAGCCAACACAGTAGAAGGATTTTTCCCGGGGTGATGTTCATGTGGAAGACACGTTTCGCGGCATTCAGTCTATATCACGTTGCAAGCACGGGATGCTGGAAGCGGCTCGCGACATGCCGACGCTTTCGAAATTTCGCACCGAAAGCAAGACGAGTAGACGCCACCACGCGATCTCCCTACCTTCTGCGCAGCGTTCTTATGAATATGCACCTTGCCTTCATCTGTCTGGCGCTCGCTCTGTTGGCGAGCGGCTGCGCGGGTGGAAAAAGCACCGGTTCGGGCGCGGACGCCAGCGCCTACAGCCACCGTATGCACAGCCGTTTCTACCAGGCTTGGGTGCAGCCGGCAACGGTGACGGCGCACCGCAAAAAGATCTCGGTGCCGGTGGATGTGCAGATCGATTCGCGAGGTCGCGTGCTCGCTTTCGAAATAGAGAAATCTTCCGGCGATCAAGCGGTTGATGCTTCTATTGCGGCAGTGGGGCAGCGGATTAAAAAAGTAGCCGCGCCGCCCGGAAGGACCAACTTCCGTTTACGCATCTTCTTCGAACTCGATGTGCGCTGAAAAGCGCGCACCTTACCAGCCAACAAGAATCATGAATGTGAAACTCCTCGGCCTTCTTCCACTCCTCCTCGCCACGACCGCATGGGCGCAACCGCCATCGAACGCACCTGCGGAGCCGGCTAAAGAAAAGCGCCCGTTCACTTTCGAAGACATGATGAAGCTGAAACGCGTGGGCGAACCGGTCCCGTCACCGGACGGAAAGTGGGTCGTCTTTGCGGCCACCGATGTGGACTTGGCGGCGAACACGAAAAAGTCTCACCTGTGGATTGTCGCGTCGACCGGCGGACAGGCGCGGCGCTTGAATACCGAGTCGGAGAATGAAGAGGAGCGGCCGCGTTTTTCCCCGGACGGGAAGAAGCTCATCTTCACCTCGAAAGCGACCGACCCGACGCAAATTTGGATGCGTGATTTCGAGGGCGCGTCAGGCGGACTTGCCGGAGTGGTGCGTCAGGTCACGAATATTTCCACCGGCGCGGATGGCGGAATCTGGGCTCCCGATGGCAAGAACATCGTCTTCCTTTCCTCGGTTTATCCGGACGCGAAATCGGACGCCGAGAATAAGCAGCGCGACGAGGAACTGAAGAACAGCAAGGTGAAGGCGAAGATTTTCACCAAGCTGCTCTATCGGCATTGGAACGCGTTCACGGAGTTCAAGCGCAGCCATCTCTTCGTCATCGCAGCAGAAGGTGACGGGCCGGCGCGCGATCTCACACCAGGCGATCGCGATGTGCCACCTTTCAACCTCGGCGGGCAGGACATGTATGCGATCTCGCCGGACAGCCAGGAAGTCGCCTTCACCAGCAACCCCGATGAAGTGGAAGCCACAAGCACGAACAACGAAATTTTCCTCGTTCCGATGGCGGGTGGCGAGCGGAAAAAAATCTCCACCAGCCCGGGGAGCGATTCGACCCCGCTCTATTCGCCGGATGGAAAATCGCTGGCTTGGAAATCGATGGCGCGCGCCGGTTTCGAAGCGGACAAGAGCCGGCTTTTCATTTACGACCGCGCCTCCGGGAAGGCCCGCGATTTGAGCAGCGATTGGGATCGTTCGACCGGCAGCTTTGT
>JBDUAH010000013.1:0-18857 GCA_040004745.1 Chthoniobacterales bacterium
AGCGGGTTTCGTTGATCTTGAGGCCGAGACTTTCGGCGTAGGCGGGAGCGCTGACTTCGTTGACGTCGACGCCGCCGGCTTTTTGCAGGAAGCCTTTTAAGACGGAACGGGTGATGGCGGTGGTATCGACTTCGTTCACTTTGCCGCTGTAGTTAATGTTCAACTGCTCGACGTGGTGCGGCGCGAGTTGGGAGAGGAAGCGGCCGAGCTTTTCGCCGAAGCGGAGATGCGGGCCGACGATGGCGAGCGTCTTCGCATCGAGGTTCGGCATGTTGACGGCGTTGCGGATGGTGCCGTCGAGGAGCGCGGCGCGGATGGATTGCGCGATTTCAATGCCGACGCTTTCCTGTGCTTCGGCGGTGGAGGCACCGAGGTGCGGGGTCAGGACGAGATTGGGCGCCTGACGGAGAACGGAATCCGCCGGCAGCGGCTCTTTTTCGAAAACATCGAGCGCGGCGGCGGCTACCTGGCCGCTTTGCAGCGCGGCGGCCAACGCGTCTTCATCGATCAAACCGCCACGGGCGCAGTTGATCAGGCGCACGCCGCGTTTGGTCTGGCTGAGCCGGGCCGCGTCTAACAAGTGGTGCGTCTCGGGTGTAAGCGGTGTGTGCAGGGTGATGAAGTCGGCGTTTTGGAGGAGATCGGTGAGGTCGTCGACGAGCTCGACCTGAAGAGTGCGGGCGCGCGTGGCCGACAGATAGGGATCGAATGCCAGCACGCGCATGCCGAAGGCGATGGCGCGGCGGCTGAGCTCGCTGCCGATCCGGCCCATGCCGATGATGCCGAGGATCTTATTGTAAAGCTCGACTCCTTGGAAATCCTTCCGGTTCCATTTGCCGCTGCGCACTGTGGCGTCGGCCTGGGGGATTTTGCGTGCGGCGCAGAGGAGGAGGGAGAAGGCGTGCTCTGCGGTGGAGACGGTGTTGCCGCCGGGGGCGTTCATGACGATGACGCCGCGCCGCGTGGCAGTCCCGACGTCCACGTTATCAATGCCAACACCGGCGCGGCCGACGGCGCGCAACTGCGTCGCCGCCTCCAGCACCGCGGCGGTGATCTTGGTTTCGCTGCGGACGACGACGGCGCTGAATTCGGGGATCAACTCGATCAGCGCCGCTTCGGTGAGGCCAGTCTGCTTCACAACTTCGAGAGAGTTATCGCGGGAGAGTTCGTCGATGCCGGCTTGGGAAATGGGATCGGCTACCAATACTTTGGGCGCTTTCATGAAAGTCGATTGTAGGGCGTTTCGCGCAAAGGCCAAAGCGGTGCGATGAAGCGGAACAACTCACGCTTGTTCGAGATGAGTGCGCGCGGCGTCGAGATGGGCCGCGCTGCCGAGGAGCAAGATCTCATCGCCCGCGCGCAATTCTTCGTCGGGTCCGGGATTGATAATGGCGGCGCCGTCGCGCTGGATGCCGACAATGCTGGCACCGGTGGCGGTGCGAAGACGAAGTTCGCCGGTGAGTTTGCCGGAGGCCTGCGTTTGCTCAGGCAGGATGACACTGGCGAGCGTGGCCTCGCGCAACATGGTCGGAAGAGCGGGCGGCGGCGTGACGTGTCGCGGAATGGGCGGCGCGGAGAGCGTTTACCGGAGGTTGCTTCAGTCGATGAAAAAGAATCCTCACCAGCCCGGCCGCGAGCATGACGGTAGCGAGATCGTGCAGGAAACTCAGGTCATGGAAAGCTGCGGCGGCGGCGGACGGCATTCGACCATAACTTAACTAACCGCGCCCGGACGTTGGGAAAATCCGCTGTCGATCTCGGAATTATCCGAAAATGACGAGCCGGATGTCTTCGGGTAGCTGAGCCGCGACACCGGTCACGACGCTGCCGCGGAGAAGATTCGTGAGGGTGGAACGCTGCGAGGCACCGATGAGCAAATAGTCGACACCCATCGTGGCGGAGAGATCCAGAATAGTGGCGGCAGGATCCTCGCTCACGGCGTACACCGGCAGCACACAAACGCCGCGTTGTTGGCCCTGTTCGAGCATGAGCGACATGATGGCGTTGGCCTCGGGATCGTCCTGCCATTTGGCGCGGCCAGCGAGCGACGGCGCGGCAGAGAGGTAAATGGAAACTTCTTTGACGAAGAGAACGCAGAGGACGGATTTGCGGAGTTGTGCTTCATCGAGCGCGAAGCCGAGGACAGGTGTAATGCCGCGCGCCGCGACCATGATTTTCTGGCCTTCGTCAAGCCGGGGTTGGAGCGCAGCGGAGGCATTTGGCGAGACCATGGCGGCGACACCGCGCGTGACCGTGACGGTCTTCAAGCCGGAAAGCTTGTGCGAGTAGGCGCGCAGCGCGTAGCCGACGCCGAGAACGCAAACGGCGAAGAACAGCGCGCCGCTCTTGGTATCGGCAGCGATCGTCAATTCGACCGCAAAGAGGACGATGAAGGTGAGGCCCATGATCCCGCGCTCGTACCAGCGCAGGCCCAACTTTTTGTTCCAGGTACAGGCGCCGAGATTGACCGAGATAGCGCCTACGACACCAATCGCGTAGAGGCCCGCGAGGCTCTCGAATTCTTTCGTCACGGCGAGAATCACGATGGGAATCGCCACCGCGATGAAGAGCGGAAACATCGGCACGCCGTGGCGGTTCAGCTTCGCTAACTGGCGCGGCATCTCGCCGTCTTGCGCCATCATGTAGATGACGCCGATGAGCGCGACGACCGCGGTGTTGACCGCGCTGAAAAGCAGAAGCCCGAAGACTACGCCGACGATAATCCCGATGACGTGTCCGATGCCCGGAGTGACCACAAGCGAGACGTAGTGCTCCGCGAGGAAGCGTAGCATGTCTTCTTTATGCGCGGTGAGTTGGCCAGTGAGGGAGGGAGGCAGAGAAAGCATCGCCCAGCCGAGCAGAGCGGTGCCGATCACCACTTCGATGGCGACGGGGATGATGGCTTTAGCTGCGGTGCGCGCGACTTTTGGATTGTCAGGTGTGGAATCGCTGTCGGTCTTCATCACTCCGGTGATGTTGGCGACGGCTTCCACGCCGCTGAGCGCGAGGATGACCCCGACAAATGCGACCCATGTGTGCTGGAGATCGGCGTGGCGAGGCTCGAGATGCGCGAAGGTGAGATGCGGCGCGCTGAAAGCGATGATGAGGATGACCACCGCGACCGCTGGAATGGCGAGGTAAAGGGAAACGCTGCCGCTATGTTTCGGCCCGAAGAAATTAATCGCGCCGACAATGAGGACAAGGATCATGGTGGCGATCTGCGCGTGCCGGGGAGGGACGCCGAGATAGCTGACGGCAGCCCAGCCGCTGAGCGCCGCCGTGACCATGAAGTTGGCCACCAGCAGGAGCGCGCCCGTGGAAGCGAGGAAGCGGCTTTGTTGTCGCGCCGCGGAATATACTCCGCCGCCATCGGGGAAGTGGGCGCAGACGATGATGTAATTGTAGGCGACGACCGCGGTCAGCACGCAGACCGCGAGGATGATCGGGAAGGAGGAAAAGCCAGCCGCGACAAAGGCGAGACCGATGACGTAGGCCTTGCTCGTCCCCCAATCGCCGTAGAGCAACGCCGCCGCGCGTTTCCAATCCACATTACGCGGACGATGGACACCTGCGGAATGGTCGGGAGGAAGGTCAGCCATGAGGAAAGGACGTGTCTTTTCGTGCTATGTGCCCGGGCGGGCAAGCACTTTCGCCGGCGGGTGGATCACCGAGCGGAAGCAGATCCGGGGTCGAGCGCTGTGGAAGAAATAAGAGACAGGTTCGCGTTTTGCAGATGCACGACACACTCAATCTCCGCTGTTTGCGGGAACATGTCCAAAGGTGTTACCGAGAGAACCGTGAAGGCTTTCTGCAGTTCGCCGAGGTCGCGCGCGAGGGTGGGAGGATTGCAGGAGACGTAAACGAGGGTGGCAGGTGGATGTTCCAGAAGTGCGCTCCGCGTTCCGGCCGGTAAACCCGTGGCCGGAGGATCGACGATGACCGACGTGGCAGCCGAATCGTTTTCGCGCAAGAGCTGCGCGAGCGTGAGTTCGACATCGCCCGCGAGGTAGCTCTCGGTCGGCGTGGCGTTTTCCTGTGCTGCCGAGATGGCGAAGCGGTCCCACTCGATTCCGATGATGCGTTGGAAATTCGCGAGCAGGCGCTTGGCAAAAAATCCTGCCCCGCAGTAGGCGTCGATTAGGAGTTCACGCGGTGGCGGGAGAAGATCGCGGACATGCGCGGCGAGCGCGTCCGCCACGGCGTCGTTGGTTTGTGCGAAAATGCGCGGCCCGGCGTGCGCGCGCAGGGTGAAATGTCCGTCGCGTGGCCGCCGTGCACGCAGTTCCGCGAGGGCGGCATTCACTTCAGGCACAGCGATCGGGCAGCGCTCCACATCGATCAAGCGGTGAACGTCGCGACGAAAATAGCCGACCACGCCATCCTCCGCGTGGACGGTGATGCGGTTACGGTAAGCATAAGGCGTGGGCGAGGGGATGATCGGCCGCATCGGCGGATCCTCGATTCGCCCGAGGCGCCGCAATGCCGCCTCAACCTGTTGGGCTTTTATTTCGAGCTGATGCTGGTAGGCGATGTGCTGATAACTGCACCCGCCGCAACGCCCGAAGTACGGACACTCCGGAGTGGCGCGATGCGCAGACGCTTCCAACACATGGGTCAATTCCGCTTCGGCGAAATTCTTCTTCTCCCGCGTAATCCGCGCTCGCACGCGTTCGTCCTCGATCGTGAAGGGAACGAAGACCGCCTTCCCTTCTACGCGACCGACGCCTTTGCCGCCGAATGCGACATCTTTTACCTGAACCTCGACGTTTCTCATGGGAAGACGCCGATCAATTGGCCTGACAAAATCAGGCGCGGAAGCGCAAAGCCCATTCGCACGTGGCGGTCAGCTTTGCGCAGCGGCTAGAGATCGCCAGCCGGGTAAATCCGCGTGTAGGGATATTTCGATTCGTTCCCGAGTTCGGGCGGAAATTCTTGGTAGCCGGAATGGATCCAATGCGTGTTGCTTTCCAGCACCGGGAAGTATGTTCCGCGCACGATCGGAAACGGCCAGGTCAGGATTTCGAAGATGCCGGCCTGCATGCGCAAGGTGCTGCGTCCCACTCCGCGGACGATGCCATAGCCAAACGCGGCCGAATTACCTTCCTCGGAATTGACTTGGTGGATCGTGGTCGGCAATTCCGACCAACCAAAGAGGAGATTGGAAATTCCACGGCCGAGTTTGCGGGTGGGGCCTTGGGCGTTCGAAGGCGGATCGTGGATATCCGCACGGCAAATGGCAACGAAACTGAGGAGGAGAGCGGCGGTGAGAAGCTTCTTCATGGGGCGTGGGAAAAGCTAAGGACTTTTCGGAGGCGGTGGCAATCCCCGTTTTCAGGTGCGCGTGCGTTTTCAATCGCTCGCGTCACTCGATTCTTTCTCCCGGCTGGCCGCGTGTAGCGCGCATTGAGAGCACGATTGTGATCGTGAGAGTCGAGATGATGAAAACGAGAGATGCCCAATTCGGGATGTGAAAAATGTCGGCGACGATCATTTTTAGGCCGACGAAACCGAGGACCAGCGCAAGGCCTGTTTTCAAATAAATGAACCGATCGATGATGTGGGCGAGAACGAAGTAGAGCGAGCGCAGTCCGAGGATGGCGCAGATATTTGAGGTGTAAATGATGAACTCGTCCTGCGTGATGGCGAAGACCGCGGGAATCGAATCGACCGCGAAGACGAGATCCATGATGTCGATCACGATCAGGACCAGCGCAAGCGGGGTGAGCATCCAGGCGCCATTCACTTTTACCGCGAAATTTTGGCCGTGATACTCCGGCGTGACTCGCATCCAGCGGCGGCATAAACGGAGGACGAAGTTGCTCTCGAGATCGATCTCCTCGCCATGGCTTACGAGCATCCGGATGCCGGTGATGAGTAGAAACGCGCCGAAAAGGTAGAGGATCCAATGGAAGCGATCGACCAGTGCGACGCCGAGCCAAATCATGACTCCGCGCATGATGAGCGCGCCGATGATTCCCCAAACGAGGACGCGATGCTGGTACTTCCGGCGTACTTGGAAGTAGGTAAAAATCAGGACGAAGACGAAGATGTTATCGACGCTGAGCGAGTATTCGATCAGGTAGCCGGTGAAGAAATCGAGCGCGGCGTCCTGACCTTTTAGCCGCCAGACAAGAAGATTAAAACAGAGCGACAGCAACACCCAGACGCCGCTCCAAATCGACGCTTCACGGATTCCGATAACGTGCGCTTTGCGATTAAAACCGACCAAGTCGATCGCGAGAACCACGAAGACGCCGACGTGAAATGCGATCCAAAACCAGAGCGGCACGGGCGCCTAGTCTCCATGCGGCGCGCCTTCCCGCAAACGCAAAGCGGAGGGGCGGAAGGAGTTTTCTCTGGCGGAGGAGAGCGTTCGCCGTAACTTGTTCGTCCCGAATGGATGCCGAACTGGAGAAACTCGTCGAGTCTGGGAAGCTAACTGCGAAAGCGGCTGATCAACTGGAGAAACTGAAACCGGGCACATATTGCCTGCACAAGAGTTGGGGGTTCGGCAAAGTCGCGGAGTGGAACCTCCTCCTCAATCAGATTCTGATCGATTTCCCCGGTAAAAAAGCGCATCCGATGCAGCTTTCCTACGCGGCGGAGAATCTCACGGTGATTCCGCCGGAGCATTTTCTCGCTCGCAAGGCGACCGATTTGAAGGCGATCAAGGATCAGTTGAAAAAGGATCCGACCGCGATCGTGCGCAATATCCTTGAGAGCCTGGGCGGCGCAGCCACGCAGGCGCAGATCGGACAGTTGATGGTGGGTGATCTCTTCAATGAAACGGAATGGAAACGCTGGTGGACCTCCACCACGAAGGCGCTGAAGAAAGAGGGTTTTTTTCACATCCCGACCAAAAAGGCGGAGCCGATTCAGTTGCGGGGAGAGAAGGTTTCGCGCGCCGACGAACTGGTCGATTTTTTCAATCAAGCACGCCAGCCGAAAGAGCAAGCCGCCGCGCTCGACCAGATCATCAAATTTCAAACCGAGTTCAGTGACCCGGCGAAGCAGTTGCAGCCGGTGGTGGACGCGATCGAGGAAGCGGCGGATCGCAATCAGCGCTTTAATCCTGCGTTTTCGATCGAGCTCGTGATCGCGCGGGATGATTTGCTGGCGGCCTCGCCCGAACTGAAAAGCGGCAATCCGTCCTTAACGCTTGACCGTCTGCTGGCGGACGAAGAACAGAAAATGGGCGTGATTTTGCCCAAGCTGCCTTCCGCGAAAGAGCGCCGCGTCCTGCACGCAATGCCAGTCGCGCTCGGGCCGGAATGGACGGTGCGTGCGCTTCAGTTGATGCAGTCGAATCACGCTCGCGCGGTCATGCAGATTCCGAAGGTTTTCGCCGAGGCGGGATTGCAGGCGGAATTGCGCGCGTATTTGCAGCGGGGAATTCGCGAGCATTCCATCACGAGCGAAGGGCTGACGTGGCTTTGCAAAGAGCGCGCTGGGGAGCGCGACCTGATTACACCGGATCTGCTCGGCGCGATTCTGTCGGCGCTCGAGCGCGATCAGCACAACGAGAACAGCCGCGGGAGCAAGTTGCGCGATCTCCTGCTCAACGATCGTGAGCTGATTCCGGACATGTTCGAGGGCGAGGACAGTAGCTTGGCGCGCGACGCGATGCGGCGTTTGATGCTGACACCGGTGTTCGACGAATTGACCAAGCGCTCGCTTCTTGCACGCATCATCAAACTTTTCCCGCAGCTCGAAAGCGTCATCACCGGCGAGCAAAAGGAAGGCAAAACCGAGTCGCTCATCGTTTCCTGGAGCAGCTTGGAGAAGCGGAAAGCCGAGTTCGAGGAACTGATCAACAAAAAGATTCCCGAGAACAGCAAGGAAATCGGCGTCGCGCGTTCCTATGGCGATCTGCGCGAGAATTTCGAATTTAAGGCCGCGAAAGAAATGCAGGCCGTCCTGATGCGGCGTAAAGCGGAACTCGAAATCGCGCTCATGAGCGCCCGCGGGACGAATTTCGAGAACCCAGATCTCTCGCAGGTGTCCATCGGAACGGTCATCGTCTTGCGCGATCAGGAGAACAAGAAATCGGAGACTTATACGATCTTGGGCGCGTGGGACGGCGATCCGACCGCGAACATCATTTCCTATCAGACAGCGATTGGTCAGGCTTTGCTCGGCCACAAGGTAGGCGACGTCGTGTCGCTGAATCGCGACGAGGGGGAAGGTAATTTTGAGATCATTTCCATTTCGCCCGCGCCCATTGACGAATTGGACGCCGAGAAAACCGCGGACGCGTCTACGGACATGGAAGACGCCGATGCGGTCAGCGTCTAAGTTCTCTCTTCCGAATTCTCCGCGAGACGCCAAATCCCGGCGTCGATCCTACGAGTTGACGCGCTTCCGCCGCCTCTCCACAATCGAAACGCGCCAGGCCGTAAGACCGTAGCCCTATTCTCCTTATGAATGATCCGATTCTGATTGCGCAGGCCGGCGACGCGCCAGTTTACCTGCTCCCGCAAATGGCCAACCGGCATGGCCTCATCGCTGGCGCTACCGGCACAGGAAAGACCGTCACCTTGCAAACGCTGGCGGAAAATTTCAGCGCGCGCGGCGTCCCTGTTTTCATGGCCGACGTGAAAGGGGACCTTGCTGGGATCAGCCAACCCGGCGGCACGCACCCAAAGCTGATCGAGCGCGCCAAGGAACTCGGGTTGACGGACTACAAGGGCGAGGCTTCGCCTGTCGTTTTTTGGGATGTATTCGGCGAATTCGGCCATCCCGTTCGCGCTACCGTGTCGGAAATGGGCCCCCTTCTTTTGGGACGTCTGCTGAGCCTCAACGACACGCAGGAAGGCGTGCTAAACATGGTCTTCCGCATTGCCGACGAGAGCGGTCTTCTCTTGCTCGATCTCAAGGATTTGCGTTCGATGCTCCAATTCGTAGCCGACAACGCGGATCAGTTTAAGACGCAATACGGCAACGTCTCCACCGCTAGCGCCGGTGCCATTCAACGCAACCTCCTCGCGCTCGAATCGCAAGGCGGCGACAAATTCTTCGGCGAGCCCGCGTTGAATCTGGAAGATCTGATGCAAACCCAGGACGGCCGCGGTGTGATCAATATTCTCTCCGCTGACCGATTGATGCAGCAGTCGCCGAAGGTTTATGCCACATTTCTGCTCTGGCTGCTCTCCGAGCTCTTCGAGCGCCTGCCGGAAGTGGGCGACCCCGAGAAACCAAAGCTGGTCTTTTTCTTTGACGAAGCGCACCTGCTCTTCGCCGATATCGAAAAAGCGCTCTCGGATAAGATCGAGCAAGTCGTGCGTCTGATCCGCTCAAAAGGCGTCGGCGTTTACTTCGTCAGCCAAAACCCGCTCGATATCCCCGACGTGGTCCTGGGCCAGTTAGGCAACCGCGTCCAGCACGCGCTCCGCGCTTTCACCCCTCGCGATCAAAAAGCCGTCGCTGCGGCCGCGCAAACCTTCCGCCAGAATCCGAAGTTGAACGTCGAAACCGTCCTCACGGAGCTTGGCGTCGGCGAAGCGCTCGTCTCCATGCTCGAGGCCGATGGCAAACCAGGCATCGTCCAGCGCGCGAAAATCGCGCCGCCGCGCAGTCAATTAGGCCCCATCACACAAGAACAGCGCGCCGTCATCATCAAGGCGTCCGGCCTGCAGGAGCACTACGGCACCACGGTCGACCGCGAATCCGCCTACGAGAAACTGCAAGCGCGCGCGGTTGAGAAGACGAGCGCCACCGCCGCATCGCCAGAAGCGTCAAAGACGGACTCCTTCTTCGGCAAGATTTTCCAACCAAAGATCGGCCCGCGCGGAGGTCACTATGACTCCATGGCAGAGACCGTGGCTAAGAGCGCCGCCCGCGCCATCGGCAGTTCGGTCGGTCGCCAAATCGTGCGAGGCGTGCTCGGCTCCCTCTTTGGCAGCGGCAAACGCGGCCGCTGAGTGCGGTCGCACCGCTCGCGCAGGACTTTACTTTTTAGCCAGGCCGCAGCACCCCTGCAGACGCGAGCGTTCTTCTTGGGCGAGTTAAACGGCAGGCGCTGTGCCGGGCCTTTACTGCTCTTCGTTCCTTTAGCTTATCTTAGCGCCTTGATGGACTAGTCCGGCCGCACCATCTCGAAGCGATCGCCGGTGCGGCAATACCAGTTCGGACTCGACATGCGTCCGATGACATGGAAACGCTCGCTCCGGATGCGAAGGTTTTCCGGATCGATCAAGTCATCGCGCACGTGCACGCGCTTCACGAGGCCAATGATGAGACGATTCCCGCCGATCTGCAGCGTGCCCCATTCCGCGCATTCCAGACTGGCGGGAGATTCGGCGATTCGCGGTGGTTTCACGGAAGAAGACGCAGCAGTCGTTAGGCCGGCTCTTTCCAATTCGCTCGTGCCGTACGGTAGCGACGCGGCGGTCTGGTTCATCGCCTCTGCCGTCGCTTCGTCGACCAGATTCACGACGAACTCATGCGTCTCGCGAATATTCCGCGCCGTGTCTTTTGGTTCGCCATCATCGCGATCGCCCGGACAGAAACCAATGATCGGCGGATTTGCACCGAGCGCGTTAAAAAAACTAAACGGCGCTGCGTTCAACTTTCCGTCCACACTGAGCGAAGTCACCCACGCAATCGGCCGCGGCGTGACCAGCGAAGCCAGCATCCCGTAGGCGCGGTCGGCGTGTTCCCCTTCGAGATCAAGTTCCATCCGCACCGATACGCCAGGCAGCGCGATTGTGCATTTCCGTCGTGAACCGGGAGGGGGAAAGTGAAGCCAAACGGACTGAAAACCTGCTAAGCGACTTCGACCGTTGCTAATCTCAGAGCGATGCCGAGCTTGTTCGTTCCATCGTGAACCCAATCTGCCTTCTCATTCTGCTCTCGCTCCTGTCTCTCAACGTCGCGCATGGAGAATCGCCGCAAACGCTCACAAGAACGCTGAGCTGGTCGGCTCTTTCCGCCATGCCGTTGCCCGAGCCGGGAGAACGGATTCCGTACGGCGACGGCCCACAGCAGTTCGGCGAGCTGCGGCTGCCGAAAGGCGAGGGGCCATTTCCCGTCATCGTTCTGATTCATGGCGGCTGCTGGCAGTCGGCGTTCGATTACGTCTACATCACGCGGCTCGCCGCGTGGTTGACCGAACGAGGTGTCGCTACATGGACGATCGAATATCGCCGGATCGGCGATGAAGGCGGCGGATGGCCCGGCACTTTTCTCGATGCCGCGAACGCGACCGACGCGCTACGCGAGATCGCGAAGAAAGCCCCCATCGATCTGGAGCATGTTTATGCCGCGGGCCATTCTGCGGGCGGACATCTCGCGCTCTGGCTCGCCACCCGCGCGAAGCTTCCCGATTCGAGCGAACTCTATCGCAAAGACCCGGTGAACATTCGCGGCGTTCTCGGCCTTGCCGCCATCGGCAACCTCGCAGCCTACCGCGTCGGTCCTCCGGGAAGTTGTCATTCTTCGGTGGATCAGTTGTTAGGCGGCACGCCCGACACCGTGGCCGACCGCTATGCTCAGACTTCGCCGCAAGAGCGTTTGCCGCTCGGCGTCCCGCAGATTTTTATTCAAGGCGAGAACGATCCGATCGTCGATCCTTCGTCGGTGCGCGATTACGCCGCGGCGGCGGAGAAAGCCGGCGATAAAGTCACCATCCTGCCTCTTCCCGGAGCAGGGCATTTCGAGGCCTCCGTGCCGACGCCGGAAACGGAAGCGATTTTCGAAAAGGCCTTGCATCTACTGCTCGAGCCGAACTCTTAACCAGACGGAGAAGCGCCTCAGTCCGGCCAGATCAACAAACGCATTGCCCGCTCGCCGTTCTCGCTCAGGTGCGCGTTACGAGCGCTGCCGGTGAGGACGCCACGCGTGAGCTGGGAGTAGTTTCCCTCCCTCTTATCGACGTAAGAAAGAACCGGCCCTTCCACCGCCTTCACGCTGGGAACGACCTCCAACGGAATGCCCGAGCGACTGAACGAAACCTCCCAAGACGGCGGCGAGCCATCCGAATTCTTGCGCAGCAGCCAGGGATAGCGTTGCGGGAGATCGAAGCTTTTCGTCGCCGGCAACGTAACCTTGTAAAACGTCTCTTCGTTCGCGAGGAAACGCGGCACGCTGAGCCCCGGCTGTTTTCGTTGCGCGAGATAATAGCGAGCAATGTCGATTCCGGTGAGGTTGAGCCCGTTGAAGTTGCCGTGATGATTCGGATCGTTAGGCACGAAGTGCTCGTACCAGGACTCGAAGTGCCGACCGAGCAGGAGATTCAATTCCAGATGCACATGCGCGCGTTCCCGGTCGAGACCGGTGCCGGTGTGGCCCATGATGCCGAGCTGTTGGCCGCGCGCTACCTTCGCTCCTTTTTCGACGGAGATGGAGGCGAGGTGACCGTAAAGGCTGTAGTAGTCGGAGCCGTCCCAGCGATGTTCGACCACGACGTAGCGGCCGTAGTTTGAATATCCGGCGACGAGGTTGGCGTGAACGACGACGCCGTCGGCGATGGCGCGGACTTCATCCAGCGGCTCTCCTTGCGCGTCGCGGCGGACTGGTTTGATGTCGATGCCTTCGTGAAAGCGGGTGTAGACGAGCCCGCTGCTGGTGGGGACAGGATCACGCACGAAGCCGTATTGCCCGCCCTGCCAGGGATTCGATTTATCGCCCTGGAAATTGCGGATGATGTATTGGTAAAATTCTGGGCCGCCGCCGTGGAAAAGCGCGTCGTTGTCGGTGGGAAGCGCCAGATTCGGGGTGTTGGAGTCTTCGGCCATCATCGGAGATGTGGTGACAAGGATCGTCGCCAGCGTGAACCATCTGGCGAGCCGGCTCCACGGGTGGCAGATCACTTCTCCCGCCGCTCCTTTTTGGGCCAATCCTTTTTCATCTGGGCAATGTCCTTTTCTGTCAGGCCCGAGGGGAGGTAGAGTTTGCCGTCCGATACTCTCCGATCAATCAGCAATTCGGCTACGTTCCGGCCATTCACAAAGACGTATAGATAAGTTCCGCGGCGCTCGATGCTGAGGGTATCGAGCGCGAGTTTGCCATGATCATCGAACTCAAAAAGCGCCCCGTAACTGCCATCCGGAGCCCGGTAAGGCGCAAAAGCGACGACATCGTGCTCAGAAATGACGGGAACCTTTTGGATGAAGAGGCTTTCGCCCGTAGTGGTCGACTTAATCGGCGAGGAAAAGGCACTGCCGTCATGGGCGTTCGCTTCGGAATGCGCGCGGAGCGACGTGCGCAGTTTTGCGGCTTTCGCTGGTGCCGAAATCAGCAGCGCGAGCAAAAAAAGGGTCGCGAGTCTTCTCATGCGCGATTGATAAAGGGTTTGACAGTTTTTGCAACGCTTGGTGAGTACCGGCCCATGAAACGCACCCTCGCGGCCTCGCTGCTCATCCTCGCGATGGCCACGAGTGTGTTGGCGCAGGAGTCGGAGCCGACGCCGCAACCCGAACGGCGGAGCTGGTTTAGCCGACTGAACCCTTTTAGCCGAGGGGAGAAATTAACCGAATACAATGACCCGCAATTGCGCGGTCTGGAGCTGTCACTCGAACTCTCCCCAGTGCCGGTGAAGCTTTCGGAAGTCCGGCAGTTGAAGGTGAAGGTGACGATCACGAACAAGTCGAAAAAGCCGATCACACTAGAATTTCCGGACTCGCAGCGCTTTGAAATTTATCTGCGAAATGCTACCGAAACTGTCCTGACTACCTGGTCGGATAATCACGCTTTTGCGGATGTTTTGGGCACCGTTTTCATCAATCCGCAGGAGCGGATTCAGTATTCCGAAACCATCGCTACCCGTGAGCTGGCTCCCAACAAAGTTTTTACCGCGGAGGTCTTCTTCCCGAAATATCCCGAATTGCGGGTGCGGCAGAAGTTTCTCACCGCGCCGTAATGGAGGGGAAGGTGATCTGTGAGCAGCGAATTGTGATCGGCGAAAGTTGCTTCCGTTTCCCTGTTCACTGATCCCAGTTCACTGATCACAATTTGAAACTCTTCTCCGATTACCATTCGCATCCGCAAGGCCATCGCATTCAACCTTACACGCTGGAGCTGTTGCAGCCCTGGGTGGATTCAGCGCGCGCGCGGGGCTTGAGCGACATCGCATTCACGGACCACGATCGATATTGCCAGGGCGTGGACTTCGACGTGATCAATCGCCTGCGCGAGGCGAATCCCGACGTGAAGATCCGCGCGGGGATTGAGTTGGACAACGATCCGGTGCATTCGCCAGCCGGTCGCCGTTGGGTGGAGCAGCATTGGGACGAACTCGATTTCGTCCTGGGCTCAGTGCATTTTCTCGACCGGCCGGACCAGATGTTCGACACCGTGCCGGAAGGCGCCGGACAATTCGAAGGCCGCGCGATTGACGACGTTTATACGGACTATTTTGCGCGCGTGCGCGAAATGGCCGCCAGCGGGATGGTTGATTGCCTGGCTCACATCGATTTGGTCAAAATCCACGGCCATCGGCCGGGCGGTGGGGTGCGGACGCTGGCGGGCGAGACGCTAAACCTTATTGCGGCGCGTGGGCTGGCGATCGAGTTTTCCACGGCTGGGTGGCGGAAGCCGGTCAACGAATTGTATCCTTCCGATGAATTAATTGCGCTAGCATCGGAAAAGGGAATTCCGTTCACGACCGCCTCCGATGCGCACTCGCATGTGCAACTGGCCGAGAACTACGACCGCCTCAGCGCTAAGATGCATGCATTGGGGATCCGCGAGATCGCCGTGTTCGATCGTCACCAGCGGCAGCCCCGGACTTTTTCGCAAGAGTAGTCAGCGCACTTTCCGACTAGGTTTAGTGCGGCAAGGCGAGGATACCACTGCGCTCCTGCGTCAATCGCCCGAAGGTGCAGTCTGCGCCTCCGTTCCCACGATCCGATGCTGGAAGGCGTAGAGAACTAGGCCAGCCACGTTCCGCACGCCGACTTTGCCCATGACGTTGGTTCGATGGGTATCCACCGTTGCTACGCTGATGAAGAGCTTGGCTGCGATTTCTTTGCTCGTGCTGCCTTGCGCGATCAGGCTGATGACTTCCCGTTCGCGCCGGCTCAGGGGCACTCCCAAAGAGGGCTTTTTTTTCGCGAGCTCCTCCCGGGGGAGGGGCGTGACGCCACTACTCTTGGACGAAAAATATTGTTCCCCGCGTCCGACGCGGTCCACCGCACCCAGGAAGTCATCCCACGTATTTGTTTTCTCGACGAAGCCTTTCGCGCCAGCGCGGAGAGCATCGACCAACCGATCTTCCGTCGGGAACGCCGTGCATAGGAGAACGTGCGTGTTCGCTGAGGCGCGATGAATTGCAGGGACAATATCGATGCCGCTTTGGTCGCGGAGGTTGATGTCGAGAATAACGAGATCGGGGAAGAACTTTGCGGAGGCAGCAATCGCTTCGGCCGCCGTGCCGACGGAAGCGACGACGGCATAACGCGCACCCTGACGATCAAGCGTAGTGCTGATGAGCTCGCGCATGAAAACGTGATCGTCCACCACGACGATGCGGAGGGGCGCGGAAGTTTTGACCTGATCGGCATTCGCCGCTGAGTTGGACCTCATATGTTTTCTACAGGGAAACCATGAGTGAATCCGGACCTGAAAGACAAGTAAAATCTCTTGGGGGGCCAGAGGGGAAGACGCTTCCGCCGTTACGTTTGCATCCCCTCGATCGAGGCAGCGCCCACTACAGGATTTCCCGGAGGGACAAAATAGAGGATTTTGGGGAGTAGTCGCTGCATCGGCGTTTTGATTATCTTGCCGTCGGCTGATCAGAAGATCGGCTTTTTCCGACAACGTTCAGCGTAATGGCCCAAAACCCTCGCCCATGAAAACAAAAAACAATCACCTCCTCTCGCCAACCCCGGTCGTTCATGCGCGCGGGGATTTTTCATTTATGAAAACAGCACTCCTCGCAGTGGCCGGGCTTGCCCTGGCTGCGTCCGTAAGCTTTGGCCAGGCAAATTCGGCTAGCAAGCCGTCCCCGGTTAAAGCCGATTCGCTTACCTTCAACGGCGCCAATGCCGAAGGCCCTGCCGATCAGGCGAAATTGGCGCAGGAACGCGCGGCCGAGGTTCGCGATCAGGCTCTGCAAAATTCGCAAAGCGATGTCGCCCAGGTGGCGCGCCGTTCTAAGTCGGCGTCACCGGTAAAGTTCGTGCCCGCTGGCACATCGATTGTGGTGGTTACCGCGACAGCCGGGACGGTTGGCCCTACCGGCTACTTCGATTTGAAATCGGCATTTGACGCGATCAACGCCGGCACTCACCAGGGTGCGGTTACCGTGGAAATTAGCGGCAACACCAGCGAAACGGCTCCTTGCGTTTTGAATAGCTCGGGAGCCGGTTCGGCTTCTTACACTTCCGTTTTGGTCCGTCCGACTTCCGACATGGCATCGGTCTCAGGCGCCACCGCGACGGGCCGTGGTTTGATTGAATTGAATGGCGCAGACAACGTCACCATCGACGGCGACAACCCGAACAGCGCGGGAATCAATCGCAACCTGACCATTACCAACACGGCTGCGAATACCGTGACCTACACCTCCGTCATCCGCGTCGCGTTGGCGGCCACAGTTGTGACGAGCGCGGATAACAACGTGATCAAAAACCTCAACCTGAACGGGAGCGCCACGGGTCGGAATATTTCCACCGCCACCAGTTCGACCGGTTCGGAAAACACCACCTACGGAATTGTGGCTACCGGCGGCGCCTCGACTGTGGCAGCGACGACCGCCCCCTCCGCGCTCGCCTCGGTCTCGACGACTATTGGCACCGGCGCGACCGCGACCAATCTTTTAATCGACAACAACCGAATCCAAACGGCGGCTCGTGGTGTGGCCGTCCAGGGAAGTTCGACGGCCGTTTTCCCGGGTCTCACAATCTCCAACAACGTCATCGGCAACCCGATAGCGGCGGCGGTTGACCAGGTTTATTCGATCGGCATCACTGCGCAGGGTTCCGCGAATGGCACGATCTCGCTGAACACGGTCTACGTGGAAGGCTTTGTCCCTGCTTCGAGCAGCGCGGCCAACCAAGGGATTGATGTCGGCGGCGTTAGTGCAAACGGGGTCTTTGTGATTAACCGCAACATGGTGAACCGGGTGAAGAACAGCAATCCAGGATTCTGGGTGGCTCACGGCATTAATTTGGCAGCCGGGAGCGGACAGATCGTCCGCAATAACTTCGTCAGCAATGTGATCGCGGATTCGGGCACCGGCGGTTTTTACAGCACCACCTTTAATGGCGCCGGCATCCGCGTCGCTGCGGGTCTGAACCATCAAATCTATCACAATAGCGTTAACATGACCGGGACCATTACCGGCACCACCGCGGAAATTTCCGCGGCGTTTATGATCACGGCCTCCTCCCTCACGGGTATCGACGCCCGCAATAACATTTTCGTAAATACCCAAATCTCCAGCGTCGCCACCTCGGCGCTCGTGTCCGCCAATCTGCCTTCCGGTGGTAGTTCGGCCATGAATTTGACCCTAAACAATAATGACTACTGGAACGGCGCCGCGCCCGCGGCCAACAATGGCGTTGGCCAGGTCGGGACGACTTCCGGCACTGGTTTTTATACCCAGGCGAACTTCGACCCGACGATGACTTCGCCGCCCGCGAATTTCCGCTCTTATACCAGCACGCTGTCGGCTGCCGGGACCAATGATAACGCAACCAAGGCGCAAGACCCGCAGTACATGTCGGCAGCCGATCTCCACATCGCGGTCGCTTCGCCCATGGTCGATATGGGAGCCAGCGTGGGTGTCTTGCAAGACATTGACGGTCAAAATCGCGTCGGCGTTCCGGACATCGGGGCGGACGAACCCAGCGGCGTTACCCCACCGGCGAATGACATCGCAACGACCGCCATTAACAATCCCGCGCCTGGGAGCACCATCTCGTCTGCGTCCATTACGCCGAAAGCTTCCTTCCAGAACGTCGGCACTGCGGCTCAGACTGGCGTCATGGTCCAGTTCACCATCACCGGACCGATGGGCTACAGCTATTCCGACACCCAGACCATCGCCAGCATCGCGCCGAGCCAGACCGTTATGGTCACCTTCGCCGCCACTGGTGCCTTTACTAACGCCGGCTCCTACAGCATGACCGCCAGCGCCGTCACACCGGATGCCAACCCGGCGAACGACAGCGTCAGCGGCATGTTCAGCACCGTCGCTCCGCTCGTGGGCGGCAGCTATAACGTGCCCGGCGATTACCCCTCGCTCACGAATGCGGGCGGTATCTTCCAGGCCATCAACGCCGCCGGCACCACCGGAAACCTCACCATCAATATCACCACCGATCTCACCTCCGAGACCGGAGCGAACGCGCTTAACCAGATCGCCGGCGCATTCAATGTCTTGATCAAGCCGACCGGCGCCGCCCACACCATCAGCGGCACCGGAACCGCCCTCGCTCTCATTAAGCTCAATGGCGCGGATAACGTCACCATCGATGGCTCGCTCACAGCCGGCACCGATCGCAGCCTCACGCTCACCTTCGGCAACGCCAGCGGCGTCGTCGTCTGGATCGCCAGCGCCAGCGCTTCCGATGGAGCCAATAACAACACCGTGAAGAATTGCATCATCTCCGGCAATAGCGGCGTCACGGTCATCTCCGGCATTCTTACCGGTAGCGGCACCACCCTTGGCGGCGATGCCGAGGCGGCCAACAGCAACAACACGATCATGAACAACGCCATCTTCCGCGCGCAGAACGCCTGTTTTCTGCGCGGAGCGCCGCTCCCGAACTTCGACCAAAACTGGCTCGTTACCGGGAACAACTTCGGTTCCGCCGTCGCTGCCGATAAACTGACCTTCCGTGGCATGCTCATCGGCAATGCCGTCAACTTCGCCGTCCGGTTGAACACGATCAGCGGCCTCGCCTCCATCGCCA
>JBDUAH010000168.1:0-5585 GCA_040004745.1 Chthoniobacterales bacterium
CGCGTAAACTCGCTCTCCGTTTCCTCGTAAAGGCGCTGCATCTGCGGAATCAATCCTTCGAACGGCTTCGCGGTTTTCTCGCTCTTCCCATTCGCCCCGAAACTCATCCGCACCGGCACGTCGCCCGTGCCATGGATCAGCGCCTTCTTGAATTCGTCCGACAGATCCGAATACGGCAGAAACTCATCAACGCCGAAATGCTTCACCAGCGCGGTCTGCAGCGTTTTGTAATACGCCTGCATCCGCTTCGTTCCGCGCCGCCAGGGAACGATCGCCCCATCCGCGAGCGACTTCGCCGGATCCGAAATCATTAAATCTGGATCGACCACCATCTCTGTCCCCAAACCGTGGCAGGAAGGGCAAGCGCCAAAATGGCTATTAAAAGAAAAGTGTTTAGGCGTCAGCGCTCCGAGCGAAAAGTTCGTGTCCGGATTTCCATAATCAGTCGAAAACCGGATCGACTCCCAATCTTCCTCACGTTCCCCGTTCGGCGTTTCCCCCTTTCCCCGTTCCTGCCGCAAAACTTGCAAGCGATTCCCACCCCACTTCAGCGCCGTCTCCACCGAATCCGCCAACCGCGTCCGAATTCCATCCCGAATCACCAGCCGATCCACCACCGCCTCGATGGTATGCCGCCCAGTCTTTGCCAGCCGAATCGGTTCCGGTTGCGCCAACTCCAGAATTTCCCCATCCACCCGCACGCGCACAAATCCCTCACGCTTCACCTTCTCGATCACATCGCGGAACTCGCCCTTTTCATTGCGCACCAGCGGCGCGAGCAAGATGATCTTCGTCTCCGGCGCGAAGGATAAAATCTGATCGACGATCTGCTGCGGCGTCTGCCGATGAATCGGCTGCCCGGTCGCCGGGTCATGCGGTTGCCCCACCGCGGAAAACAGGATGCGCAGATAATCGTAAATCTCCGTCGTGGTCGCGATCGTGGACCGTGGATTCGCCCCGGCACTGCGCTGCTCGATCGCGATCGCGGGCGAAAGCCCTTCGATGAAGTCCACATCCGGCTTCTCCATTTTGTCGAGAAACTGCCGGGCATAAGCCGACAAACTCTCGACATAACGCCGCTGGCCTTCCGCGTAGAGCGTGTCGAAAGCGAGCGACGACTTCCCGGAGCCGCTCATCCCCGTGATCACGACCAGCTTTTCCCGCGGAATCTCAACATGGAGATTCTTGAGATTGTGCTGGCGCGCACCGCTGATCTTGATAGTTTCGGCAGGCATCGAGAAACCGACAAAAGTCGAACCTGTCAGTTAAGCATCAACCCGTCGGTTCTCCAGCCATTTCGCCCCTATCATGAGTGATTCAGAGCGCACCATTTCCCAGGAAGAGCTTGTCGTTTTGCAGAAGAAATTCAGCGAGATCAAGCACGCGATCAATAATGCGCTCGCCGTCATGATGGCCCTCTCGGAAATGTCGCAGCGTCGCCCGGATTACTCCGAGAAACTGGCCAGCACGGTGCTAACCAAGGCACCGCAGATCGTTTCCAGTCTGCAGGAATTCACGCTGGCCCTGAACGAAAAAGCCGGCCCGAAGCCGGAAGGTATGCCGAGCGGTTCGTAGCATAGGCGGCTCGCCTGTGCAGACGCTAGCCGTCTCGGCTGTCGGATTCTTTTCTAACAACGCCAGCTGGCCTTACAGCCGGGACGGTCGTGCTTCGAGTTGTTACGGTGCTGGTGAAGCACTCGCCGCCGGAGCCATCGAGGGCGCGGGCGCCGTCTCAGCCGGAGCGGCATTGGTGATTCCCACCGCTTGGTCCGCCGGCGTCAAAGGGTTCCCAGGAGCCATTTCGGGCTTACCCTCGCCCGGCGTGGGATTCGTCACTGTCCCCGGCGCTCCGACCGCAGCCGTTGGCGCCGGACTCGCTGCTGGCACCGCCGGAACTACCGCGGCTGCGGGTTCGCCCTTCTCCAACTGCTGCCGCAATCCACTCGTCTGCACCGTTTGCCGCGCATATAGCATCGAGAGGATGAAAGTGAGGGTAAAGAAAATGCCCGCGAGCCATCCCGTGATTCTGGTCAGCACGTTGGTGGTCTGCGCGCCGAAGATGTTATCGGTCACGCCGCCGCCGAACGCTGCGCCGAGGCCTTCGCTTTTCGGACGCTGCATCAGGATGATCAGGATCATGAGCAACGCCACGAGGACGAAGATCCCGAGTAAAATATTGATCAAAATCGCCATGGGGACGGGCAATATGGCCAAAGGCGGCCGTTTGTAAACGGCGGCCTTTCCTCCTACTCATAATCTTAATCCTGATTTCGGCGCCTCTGGCGGTCGATGAAATAGGATTAGGAGTAGGATCAAGATTAGGAGTAGGAGTTTCCGCATGAAAGTCGGCGGCCAACATTTCCGCACTATTTGGCTCAAACCAGACGAGTCCTGCGTGGTCCAGCTCATCGATCAGACCGCATTGCCTCATCGTTTCGTGGTGGAAAACGTCGCGACCGTGGAGCAAATGGCGACCGCCATCCGGGACATGCACGTGCGCGGCGCGGGATTGATTGGGGCGGCTGCTGGATACGGGATGTATCTCGGCGCACTCGCTGCGGCCGAGTCCGCGGATTTCGAAAGCGCGATGTTCGATTTCGCGGAGCAGTTGGCAGCGACGCGACCGACGGCCGTGAATCTCGCTTGGGCGATCTCGCGGCAGCAGCAACGCATCGCGGAAGGTGGCACTGTGGCAGAAAAAGTAGCGCTCGCGCGCGCGACAGCGGAAGACATCGCGAACGAAGATGCTGAATATTGCCGCCGCATCGGCTTGCATGGCATTGAGTTGATCCAACAAATCGCCGAGAAGAAAAAAGGCTTACCAGTAAACGTCCTCACGCACTGCAACGCGGGCTGGCTGGCATTTGTCGACTACGGCTCGGCCACTTCGCCGATTTACGCGGCGCACGACCGCGGCGTTCCGGTGCACGTTTGGGTGGATGAAACGCGACCACGCAACCAAGGCTCGAAGTTAACAGCATGGGAATTGGGCGAACATGGCGTGCCGCATACCGTTATTGCCGACAACGCCGGCGGTCATCTCATGCAGCGCGGCGAGGTGGACTTGGTGATCGTGGGAACGGATCGGACGACTTTCACCGGCGATGTCGCGAACAAGATTGGCACCTATCTGAAGGCGCTCGCGGCAAAGGATAACGGCGTGCCGTTCTACGTCGCGCTCCCGTCCTCCTCATTCGATTGGAAGATGCGCGATGGGCTGGCGGAGATCCCGATCGAAGAGCGCGGTGCGGAAGAAGTAAAGCACGCCGACGGCTGGGCGGACGGTCGTCACGTGGAGGTGCGCGTGACCCCGGAGCACAGCGGCGCTGCGAATTTTGGCTTCGACGTCACGCCACGACGACTCGTGAGCGGGCTCATCACCGAACGCGGAATTTGTGAAGCGAGCGAAGCCAGCATCCTCGCGCTCTTTCCGGAACACGCGTCATGAGCGAAACCGGTTCGGTAAAGTTCACTCACGAACAAGACTCTGCCGACCCGATTTCCTTCCGTGATCTCGCCGCACTCAATCGCTGCCGCCGCCAGCTCTTGCAGCTAAGTCTGCTGGGCGTCGATGCGGCCGGCATCGGTTTCGGTAATGTGAGCGTGCGCGATCCGATAGGCGGTTTCGTCATTACCGGATCAAACACAGGCGCGCTGCCGGAACTGGGGGCTGAGCAGTTGTCGCGTGTGACTGCATTCAATCTCGATCGGAACTGGCTGCGCTGCGATGGAGCGACGATCGCGTCTTCCGAGTCACTCACACACGCTGCCGTTTATGAAGCGGACGAAAGTGTATCGGCTGTGATTCATTGCCATAGCCGCCCGATCTGGAAGGCGCTGCGAAACATCGCCCCGACAACCTCCGCCGACATCGAATACGGAACACCGGCAATGGCGCGCGAAGTCGCCCGCCTGTTCACATCATCCAAAGTAAAAGAAAGCCGACTCTTCATCATGGCCGGCCACGAAGACGGCGTCGTCTCATTTGGACAAAACCTGGAAGGCGCATTCGCGGTCCTACTTCGCGCCATGCACAACCCGTCATCCTGAGCCGCGCAGACGGTCGAAGGGTATTGCGGAACCGAATTCAAATCAGCGTGATCGCCGGCCCGGTGTGAGATCCTCGACCGTCTACGCGGCTCGGGATGACGGATCAACGCACCGCACGCCGCTGCGTTTTGTGCGCGTTCCAGATATCATCCAAATCTTCCAACGGCAGATCGCCCAGCTTCTTACCCTGCCTCAAAACTTCGTCCTCCACGGCATTGAAACGCTCGACAAATTTATCCGTCGCCGCCTGCAAGAGCGTCTCCGCATCGAGATGCCGTTTCCGCGCTAGATTCACGACGCCGAAAAGTAGATCGCCGATCTCCTCAGCGATGTGTCCTGCATCATTCGAAGCCAACGCTTCTTTCGTTTCCGCCAACTCCTCATCCACCTTCCCGATCACGTCCACTTCGTGGTTCCAATCGAAATTCACGTGCGCTGCCTTCTTCTGGATTTTTTGGGCTCGCATCAAAGCCGGCAACGCCGCCGCCACGCCGGTGAGGTAGTGCCCCTTCTTTTCCTTCTTCTCCTCGCGCTTGACGTTGTCCCACAGCTTCACCACCGCGCCCGCGTCTTTCGCTTCGTGCGAACCGAAGACGTGCGGATGCCGCCGGATCAATTTCGCGGTGATGTCTTCGAGCACCTGTTCGATCCCAAAGTCGCTCCGCTCACTCGCGATTTGCGCCTGCATAACGATGAGCAAAAGCACGTCGCCCAGTTCCTCGCGCAAATTCGCGTCGTCCGAACTGCGGATCGCATCGGCGACCTCATACGCTTCCTCCAGCAGCTTCGGCACTAACGACTCGTTAGTCTGCTCACGGTCCCACGGACAACCGCCGGGCGCGCGCAGTTCCGCCACTACCCGACAAAAATCCGTAAACGCCACGCTCATATCCGCCAGAGCGAGCGATGCGCGCCGAACTCAGAGATTTCTCCCGTGGTCTTCTTGCCCACGTAAATCGTGATCCCGATGACAAGGGCGAACGTCCCGGCGAAAATAGACGCGACCAACCATGCTGGAATATGGCCCACGCTCAAGCTGCGATAGAACGACCAGAAGCTATCGATCGGCTCGCTCGCGTGCAGGAAAACCTTCGTCACCCACGCCACCATGATGAGGACGAAAATGAAAATATAGTTCCGTTTCAAGCGACGCCCGACCGCTTCGAACTTGCTGATCTTGAAGCGCGGAAGAATCAAATCTTCGCAGACCAGTTTCTTCCATTCACCCTGGAGCATCTGCCGATTTTGCAGCACCATCGGGACGAGAAAGTGCGCTTCCAGCATGCGGACGCGGGCGCGGAAGGCATCGTAAAATCGGTAACGCCGCGCTTCCATCCAGAGCATCACCCAGACGATCGCAAGATTAAAAAAGAAGATGATGTGCGGCACCTCGCGATTCGCAAACGCGATCGTGATAATGGCCGTGCTGCTGGTGATGGCCCAGTTCGTTGTGATGTCGAGCCGCTGCCGCCAGACCATAATGCGGCCGAGTTCGCCCCGGTAAAAATGCGACATCGCATTGACGTAGCCGGGGT
>JBDUAH010000169.1:0-5579 GCA_040004745.1 Chthoniobacterales bacterium
GATTCCTGCCAGACGGCGGTGTGCAGGGTGCTGTAATATTTAGTGGAGACAACCTGGAGCAATTCCGCCGCCACCGCGGAAAGAACGGTGATGAGCAGGATCGTCCAAATGAGAGCACTGCCACGGGCCGCTTGTTGGTTGATGCGCATTAATAAACGCCGCGATTATTTCGCAGCAGGGTTGTGTTGTAGAACGCTGTTGCGGTACGTGAGGTGTCGGTCACACCCATGGAGCGGAAGATCGGTTTAAAGGTGATCGAGGTCTTCACCACCTTTCCGAGGTCGGAAGACTCAAAGATGAAATCCTTCACATCGTAGGCGAGGGCGGTGGGAGTCGCGGTGCCTTCCTGCCGATAGATGACGGAATCCAGCAGATAGTAGCGAACTTTTATGGACGAATTTTGAACCCCATAATAAACGCCGCCTTTTCCATCGAGGGTCGGGGTTTGAACCTGATTGTTCAGATCGTAAAAGACGGGAAGGTAGAGCGTGACGTCGTTTGTGGCGGGAGGATCGAGTTTGGTGGCGCGTCGGAAGTCTTGCGCCATGTAATCCGAGAGCCGCATCTGATCGGCATGATTGATCGCGAAATCGGTGGTGGCGGCGTAATTGCGCTTCAGCGAAACGAAAGCCAAAAGCATGCTGGCGCTGATGATGGCGGTAATGGCGGTGGCCATCATCACCTCCGCCAAGCTGTAGCCCGCGCAATAGAATCTGCGCGCGCGTTTACCGGAGGGCACTACCACTTGGCGACCCCTCCCTTACCGAGGATGGCGACCGTCTGGCGTGTGGTCGTGCCGCCTTTTCCGCCAGTGGTGTAGGCAACTTTCCAGACCACTTTAACGGCAGACTCTTTCAAGAGGGCGGCGTTCTGGCTCACGACTTGGTTGATCCCATTCGATCGGGAGATCTCCGTGCTGGTCGTGGTGGTGCCGTTGTAAGGAGTCAAAGTGAGAGTTTCGGAGACGCCGTTGAGCTTGTCCGCGCCGGCAGCGTTCGCGTTCAGAATATTGGCCGTCACCCAACTGGCGTTGGTGATCTGCTGCCAGTTGGCGATGCGCAGCGTCTCGACGCGTTGTTGCAAGACCTGACTGGCGCTAGACGCTTCGCGAGCTGTCCGCACGGCACGCATGGCGGACATATTCATGGTGAAGAGAGAACCCAAAAAGAGCGCGGCCGTGCAGGACGCGATCGTTGCTTCGATGAGGCTGGTGCCGGCTTCCGAGGAGGGTGGGGTAATTTTCATGGCTGATCTTTCAGAAATAGATTCAGCATGCGATGTACCATTCCTATAATTTCCATAATCTGATCCCTCTTTCCTGAGAAAATAGAGCGCGGCAGATGGCAATAATGAGAAATTCAATTTTGTCTTTCCATAAAATGAGAAATTATCGATAACGATTCTCACTTTTGATCCGATCCTAATCCGTATTTGGGGCGACGGCTTGGTGTCCAAGCGTCCGTTTCGCAAACCGGGGTCGCAGTCGACGCCGTCCTCGCCGACGGGAGAACCCGCGGTCGACGCGCACAGCCGAGACTATCCCGGCCGCTGGGGCCTAAGATTGAGCCGGACGTTGCTCGTCCGCGACCACTTCCAGATAGCTGCGGTATTCGCCCTTCGGCAGACGACTGATGGTGTCGGCGAGGGACGAGCGGTCGATAAAGCCCATGCGGAACGCGATTTCCTCCAGACACGCGATCTTCAATCCCTGCCGGTGCTCGATCGTGGCAATGTAGTTTCCTGCTTCCAAGAGGCTTGTTTGCGTCCCGGTGTCGAGCCAGGCCATGCCACGTCCGAGGAGCTTCACGTGCAGTTCGCCCTGCTCGAGGTAGCGCCGATTGAGGTCGGTAATCTCCAGTTCGCCGCGGGCGGACGGTTTGAGGTCCCGGGCGAATTCGACGATGCGCTCGTCGTAAACGTAAAGTCCGGGGACGGCGTACTGGCTCTTGGGAACGGCCGGCTTTTCCTCCAGGCTCAGCACGCGCCCGTCGGCGTCGAATTCAACCACGCCATAACGCTCGGCATCGCGCACCTGATAGCCGAAAATGCAGGCTCCGCGTTCCACCGCGAGCGCCTCGCGGAAAAAATCGAGTTTCCCGTAAAAAATATTGTCGCCAAGGATGAGCGAGGCGCCGGAATCACCGATGAAATCCGCGCCGATGAGGAAGGCCTGCGCGATCCCTTCCGGCTTGGGTTGCGCCGCGTATTTAATGCGAATTCCAAGGGAGGCTCCGTCACCGAGGTATCCCTCGATCATTGGAAGATCCTTGGGCGTGGAAATGATGAGGACGTCCCGCAGGCCGCCGAGCATGAGCGTGGCGAGCGGGTAGCAAATCATCGGTTTGTCGTAAACCGGAAGGAGCTGTTTGCAGACGATCTGCGTGAGCGGATGAAGACGCGTTCCGGCGCCGCCGGCGAGGAGAATGGCTTTCTTATTCATGAGAGAGCTCCCGCAATTCAAATTCGAAAGACCAGACCGGCGAATCGTCCAATTCGGTTTCCCGGAAACTAAAAATCAGGAAAACTGGACGTCCTTGCCGGGGTCCATCTCGAAATCGAGTTTCAAGGTCTCCGCCACGTTCGGTTTGATCACATCCTCGACGAATTTCACGTAGATCGGGTCTTCGCAATAGATGCCGTATTTATCCGTCGATTCGAAATCGATCGCGACGAAGAACGGCCAGGGCATTTCCGCATCGATCCGCTTTCCGCACTTTATGCTGAGGACTTCGGGGATCTTCAAAAGCTGCATGCGCGTCTTCATCATCATCTCCTCCACGCGCGCGGGCGTGATGTCCGGCTTGAGCTTGAAGAGCGAGATATGATGCACCATGGCGGCTAGTTTTAGGCGCGGGAACTGAGGTGCGCAAGCAGCAAAGCCACGCTCGCCGGACGCTATTTTTTCCAGTCGAGCGCGCCTTTTTTCAGCGCGTAAACGTAGCCCACCATGAGGATGGAAACGAAGCCGAGCATGCTCCAGAGGATGACGTGGCTGTGCGCGATCGCTTCGCGATAAACCACCGCCCACGGATACATGAAGACGATCTCGAGATCGAACAGGATGAAGAGCATCGCCACGAGATAGAACTTCACGCTGAAGCGCGGCTGCGCTTCGCCTTGCGGCAACATTCCGCACTCGTAGGCGGAATCTTTGATTTTCGAGCGTCGCCCGGCACGTCCGAGGAGCACACTAGTGATTAGCGCCCCCACGGCGAACCCGATCGCCACGAGGATGTGGAGCAGGATTGGGAGATACTCGCGGATCATGGCGCTGAATTAAATTCGCTCAACGAGCATTACCTGGCCGCAGCGGCCTTCTTCGCAGGCGCGATGTTCTTCGCCGCACCGGCTTTCTCGGCGGCGATTGCCGGGAGATAATCATTCTGCGGCGCAATCGCCTGCGCGAGCGCGGCCGGCGACCCCTTGTATTTCTTTCCGGTCTTCTTCACCGCACCGCGGGAGACCAGATTCTGCAGTTTTTCATACGCACGCAGGCGCAGCATTTCCTCTCCTCCGCTAGCCGCATTCCGGGTCCGAAGATTCTCATGAACTACGTCGAAAAGTTCTTTGAACTCGAAGGAAGCACGGCGGGAAAGCACAGCGACCAGCTCCTCTGTAACAAGATCAGGAACCCTGCGGGAGAATGCGTTTTTGTTCAAAATGGCCATTAACGCGCAGACGATAACATATTCGATTCTGTCCGCATAGAGTTTGTCCCACTTTCGGGTGCTGAAACGGTCTCTTATAGCGGCGGCGGAGTAGGTGAGGGGATCTCTTCTGGTGTCGGCTCCTCTGGCGCTGGCGACTCCGCCGTGGGCGCTGGCGTTGAGACTGGATCTGGGTGCATCCGCTTGGCGTAGAAATCAGTCCCGATACCAGTGGCCACCATTGCTCCCAAGACGGCTTGGCCAATGGAAATAGGCCCCGCCGTTTCCAGCACATATCCATCGCCTTGGTAACTCTGCGACAGGACGAGCGGGCTCAGATGATTCGTAATCACGTCGGCCGCGGGAAGCTTCCCCAAGTCCACTGCTTCCGACACCTTCGGAACGAAAGCGGCCGCCATGATCAGCATCGGACGCACGGCCGCATCCAGGCGTTGGTAGAAGAGAGCAGTGTCCAGATAAGCAAACGTCTTTTTCGCCGAGGGCACAGAGGCCTCCGCCGCTTTGAATCGATCAGTGCCGCCCAATTCTGAATCGCCCGCCCCCGCGCGCGTAAAGGCACGTTCGACCGAGGCACGATCCAATCCCGCTATCAGAAGAGTTGGCGAGAGACCGATCGCCGGCGCGATAGGCAACATCGGGTTCGCCGGTGGTTGGGTATAATATTGGATGCCGTCCTTCTCGGAGCCCGTCCAGCCCCCCGCTTCTCCAGCGCCAATTGTGAGCTTTTCTACGATCTGACGCGCCGGCGCGTTATCCTTCACCGCGATCGTCGTGAACAGCGCGGGAATCCGACTGTCGGCCGGCCATTCCCCGACCATGTTCAGCTCGGCGCCGAAAGCGTTCTTCCAGGCTTCCGCAGTGATCCCGCTGGCGGCACCCGCACCGAGCAATCTCTGCAACGGCGCTGGCAGCGCAGCCGTCGCCGGGTTCGCCGGATCGGGCGCGGTAAAGCGGGCAGGCAGGTTCAGGATGCTGGCGAGATAAAGGAAGGTTTCCTTCGACGCCAGAGAGAGGCCGGAACGGGAAAGATCGCCGCCCCCTTCCAGTTTCGGCATGGCCACAAAAAACAGGTCGCGAATTTTTCCCCCGTCGAAGCTAGTAGAGCCCCCGATCGCCCGGATCTGCCGCATGGCGGTCATACTCTGATCCTCCGATGGAAACTTCGCCGCCAGCTTTGCCATGTATTGGTCGAGCCGGGCGTAACCGAACGCCGCATAATTTCGCGGCATGTGTTTTTCCGCGGCGACGAAATTTTCATCCAGCGAAAGCGTGCTCGCCGTCTCCGTCACTCGCCGGTCAACCCGATCCAGCACCGCTTTCAAGCCCGTCAAATCGTTACCGATGAAGAACCAATCGCGATCGTAAACCGTCACCGCCGTCTGGCCGTCCTGCTGCAGCACTTCCAGCTTGTGACCCTCGTAGGTGACGATTTCGGATTTCGCGGTCGGCATTTTCTCCCGCAACCGACTCCTCCATGGACCGATCACTTTCTCTGCGCGCGCTTCGCCCCCTTGAAACTGAAAGCCCGCCACCACCGCCGGACGGTCGTCTGTCATCGCGGTGACGGCGAGAAAAGCGTCGTGCACCTCCAGCGCTTCCATCTCCGCCAGCTTCTTCCGCGAACTTTCCGTCTCCGGTGAACGTCCGAGCGGTTTCTGCAAAAAATCCTGCACCGCCGGCTCGCGCCATAGCTTGTAGAGATCCGTCTCGTGCCACTTGGCCCGGCTGTGTTTAAAATCGGGCACGTAGAGCAGGCCCAGCGTTTCCTTCGGCAACAAAACCGCTACCGTGTCGGTAGAAGTGTGCGGGACCCCGGCGTGGCGCAGGCCATACCAAATTCCTAATCCCGCCGCCAACGCCACGAAGGAAAACACGAGGAAGCGTTTCATATAGCGCGGGCAGTCTATCGAC
>JBDUAH010000170.1:0-5559 GCA_040004745.1 Chthoniobacterales bacterium
CCGGGCCGAAATGATTGTAAACCACGTCAAGAATCACACCGAGACCTAACGAGTGCGCGCTGTCGATGAATGATCGCAAATCGTCCGGCGTGCCATAGAGGTGCGTCGGCGCGTAGAGGTCCACCCCGTCGTAGCCCCAGCCGAACTCGCCCGCGAATTCCGCGATCGGCATCATCTCGATCACCGTGATCCCGGTCTCGACCAGTTCTGGCAAGTGCCGCGCCGCAGCCGCCCAGGTTCCCTCAACCGTGAAAGTGCCCACGTGCATCTCGTAGATGACCTGGCCCTGCATCCGGAGACCTTTCCACTCGCCATCGCTCCAGCGAAATCGCGTCGGATCCACGACTCGCGAGGAGCGGTGTGGCCCTTCTGGCTGAGAGCGCGAAGCGGGGTCGGGATGAAAATTTACATCGCCGTTTACCCGGAAGCGATAGAGCGTGCCCGCCTCGGCCGGAGCGAAACCCCCGAAGTATCCGTCAGGTTCCGCGGTCAGGGGATAAAAGGTGCGACCCGGGTCGCGTCTGCCGACGTTTCCAAGACCAGATCCCCCTCTGCGCCTTGAGTGCCCAGACTCGGAAATGAGTTTGCCCGTCTCCGATCAATTCGCCCCCAACAGAGAATTGTCGCGAAATATTTGTGAGCATGCGGAATATGTTCGCGGGCGGTGGGTCAAATGGTTGCGCGGCATTTCTTCCTCGTATCCGGCCCGGCTATTGGGAGATAATCGTCGCATTTCCGTTTCATCGCCCCCTCAAACATGATCCATCCAATCAAACGCTACACGCATTGGCTGCACACCCGGTGGCCCGCCGGAACGGTGGAAAAACTTCCGGTCTCGGGAGCGGACGGCGCCACGAATATCCCGGGCGTGCGCATCGTAGGCGATCTCACCGGAATCCCGCTGCTTAAGTTTTCCTCCCACACCGGAGCGGAGGCAGTGCGGGCGATTTTGCGTGAGCCAGACTTTCGAAAAGGGGAGACCGGAGCGCGGCAAGCGGAGAGTTTTGATCTTGCGATTGTGGGTGCGGGCGTGGCGGGGATTTCCGCGGCGATTGAAGCGCGGAAGGCGGGACTGAATTTCGTTGTGATCGAGGCGACGCAAGTCTTTTCGACGGTCGCCAACTTTCCGAAGGCGAAGCCGATCTACACCTATCCGACGGAGATGAAGTTGGAGGGCGGGCTGCAATTTACGGCTGATGTGAAGGAAGCGCTGCTGGAGGAGATGGAAGCGCAACGGACTGCGGCTGGGATCGAGTTCACAGCGGGTCGCGTGGAACGCATCGAGCGGAAGGATGGTCTCCTCGTTTTGCAGATGGGGGAGGGGGAGGCGCTACGCGCGCAACGCGTGATTGTGGCGATCGGGCGGAGCGGAAACTTCCGCAAATTGGGCGTGCCAGGCGAAGAGTTGGACAAGGTTTACAATCGGCTCTTCGATCCGAAGGAATTTGAGGGGAAGAACGCGCTCGTGGTGGGTGGCGGCGATTCGGCGTTGGAGACGGCGATCGCGCTCACTAAGTCCGGCGCGAAGGTGACTTTAAGCTATCGGCGGAAGGAACTCGCCCGAGCGAAACCGGACAACATTTCGAAGATCGAAATGCTGACGCGCGATGCCAGCGCGGACGTGCAAGTGGAACGGCCGACCTCCGACCGCGTCAATAGTGCGATGACGTCGGGGATGCGTGGCGCCAAGGGCGGAGCGTTTAAGCTAGCGCTCGGTACGGAAGTGACACGGATCGAGCCGACGCAAGTCTTCTTGAAGAACGGGACGGAGGAGACGTTGCCTAACGACGTGGTTTTCACCATGCTCGGCCGCGAGGCGCCGCTGGATTTCTTCCGTCGCAGCGGTCTGCATGTGCGGGGCGATTGGCGGCCGTTAACCTGGATTAGTTGCCTCGCTTTCGTCCTCTTCTGCGTGGTGCTTTACCACTGGAAGAGCAACCATCCGCAGGAGTTTCCGGTGCAAAAATGGGCCAATCAGCAGAAGGCGTTTCCCTACAACATTCCGAAGGCGATTGAAGCCGCGGGTGGCAAAATTGCCGAGTGGTCGAGCCGCGACACGAACCTCCTTTACACCATCAAGCGCGGCCTCGGGAACCCCGCGTTCTATTACACGCTGGCCTACTGCACCTGCGTTTTCGTCTTCGGCATCCGCCGCATTCGGAGACGACGCACGCCCTACGTCACGGTGCAGACGATTGTGCTGATCTGCTCGCAATGCATTCCGCTCTTCATTCTCCCGGAAATCATCCTGCCGTGGCTGGGGCGTAACGGCTGGTTCGAGCCGGGACAGCCGCTGCATTGGCTAGCCAATCAATTATTCGAAAGCTACGACGGCTCGTTAGGCCATGAGCGCGCCTACTGGCGGGCCTACGGGTTCATCCTCGCGTTCCCGCTGAACGTTTACAACGTCTTCACCGATCACCCGCTATGGCTCTGGCTCGGGATTTCGTTCGTGCAAACTTTCGTTATCATTCCGCTCATTATCTTCCGCTGGGGGAAGGGCGCGTATTGCGGCTGGATCTGTTCCTGCGGCGCGTTGGCCGAAACGATGGGGGACACACAACGCGAGAAAATGCCGCACGGTCCGTTTTGGAATCGCCTCAATATGGTGGGACAAGTCGCACTCGTTTTTGCGTTCGCGATTCTAGGATTGCGCATTGCCGGTTGGGCGCTTGGGGACAACTCGTGGGCCACGCTTTGGTATCACAAACTTTTCGAAGGCATCCCATTTTTAAACTACGCCTGGAGTGTCGATATCTTTATGGGCGGCATCCTCGGCGTGGGGCTTTACTTCTGGTTCAGCGGCCGCGTTTGGTGCCGCTTCGCTTGCCCGCTGGCCGCACTGATGCACATCTACGCGCGCTTCTCGCGCTACCGCATCTTCCCCGAGAAATCTAAGTGCATCTCGTGCAACGTTTGCACGTCAGTCTGTCATCAAGGCATCGACGTGATGAACTTCGCGAACAAAGGGCTTCCGATGGAAGACCCGGAATGCGTTCGCTGTTCCGCCTGTGTGCAGCAATGCCCGACGGGCGTGCTCGCTTTCGGTCGCTACGATAGCGAACAGCAGATCGTGCTCGACAAAATTCCCGCATCGCCCGTGCGGATGCGGGAAGGGAAGCAGGGCTAGGGCGCAGTGACCTCGACGAGATAGGGCGCTACGCTAAGGGTTAGGCATCGTTGAGCAGGGTCTGAGCGACGGTCGGAACGAGGGGAGCAAAACAAACTGTGGATTAAGGCGCGGAGTTGCCGAAGGCTAGTTCATCCGGCCGTGCCCGAAGAGAGACGCTACCAATAAAGCGAGCAGATAGAACAAGCCAAGGAGAACGGAGCCCAGAACGGAAAGAAGTAGGGGCAGCGGGATTATGGCTACAGTTAACACCGCGGCATTGACGAAGCCTTTAGCGCGCAGGTATAAACTGCCTCCGACGATCGCAATAAGCACGAGAAGAATACCGCACCACGGGAGAATGTTGTGAGCAGCCAGGGCGCCGTGAATCCACCTCGATAGGAAAAATCGGATGACGAACGCCGCGAGAAGCGAATCCGCGGCCCAAAACCACCAGAACTTAGTGACGAACCACGGCCAACAAGATCGGAGGAAGTTTTTTTTCATAATGCCTTCGAATGCTGGACGAGATCTTTGCCGGAAACTCTCAATATCAGATCCGCCAGGGAACAGCAACGCGGCAGCTTCATAATCCCGATCTCAGGGTCGAGATCGGTCCGTTCCAGGATGCCAGCGGTTGATTCTGTGAGTGGATGACCTGGCGATCCGTCGTCGGACTTTGTTGTGGACGGCTTCCAAGATGTGCGCGGCGACATCAGTGAGAATTTTACTCCGATCGCGATTTTCTTTAATTCCCTGGCTCTCGTTTCTCATGCGGGGAGCCAAATTCCACTTCGAAAACGAATCGAAGATAAGATGCGCGCGCCAAAAGGAAGTGAAGGGTAGTTCGTGATGGACCCGGTTCCGCGGCAACGCTTTTGGCAGCGAGTGACATCGTCGCGCAAGCTCCTGCTCTCGGTCGCCGGTCTGGTCGCGATTCTCCTTGGTGGCGCAGTTATTCTCCGGGGTCGTTCGCGTCCCGAGCAGGCGACGACGCCGCGGCAAAACGGCCGGACGCCGGCTGAATCTTTCGCGCTCTCCGCCAATCCGCTCGTCGCCATCACCGAGATGGGCGCGCAGCAACTCCCCACCCGCAGCGGCCGCACGTATGTGGCGGTAAGAGTGGGCGTCGCGCCGCGCGGAGCCAAGGTGAAAGGAGAGGTCGAGGTGAAGTTCTTTTTCTTCGACCTCAGCCCGGCCAAACAACTCCAGCCCACCGATGCAGAAGTCCAATATCGCTGGCTCACGCCGGTGCGCGATTGGAGCGATCCGGCGCCGAAATTCCTCTTCGCTTCCTATCACGGGGTCGCTTCCTCCAGTCGGCCGGAGGAAAAGAGCCGCTTCGGCGGTTTTCTCGTGCGCGTTTTGGTCGATGGCCAAATACAGGATGAGCGGTCCGAGCCGGCGGAGATTGCGGCGGCGGTCCGGAGCGGGGTGCGTCCGATTGTCGTGTCGAATCCGCTGCGTCTGGCCACGCCGTCCGCCTCGGAATTGGCCGCAGCCCTCCAAATGGCAGAACCGAACCGAGACGCAACGGGGGACTCCCTCACGGATGTCTCGGAGACGCCGAACACGGCACCCGCCGCACCACCGGCGGCCCTCATCGCATCGAGGGCGCCATTCGCCAATCCGGCGCCGGGCAAGCCGGGCTTTGTCTACAGTCCCTACGATGAGAAGTTTCTCATCGATGTGCGCGGCTTTCCGCCTGGCACCGAGCTGCAGGATCCGAATACGGGAAAGCCACTCCGCGTTCCGTGAACAGAGCGCCGTCGTTTTCGGAAACCGCAATGGCGGCTACTCGTCTCCCAGGATGAAGTTCTCCACGGCGTGGGCGAAGCCTTCATCGTTCAAGCCCAGGGAGACGCGATCGGCGGCGTTTTTGACTCCGTCGTTCGACTGGCCCATGGCGATGGAGAAGCCACTCTTCTCGAACATCAGGACGTCGTTGGGCATATCGCCCATGGTGACGATGGATTCGGCCGGGATACCGAACTTCGCCACCAGCATTTCGACTACGCCGCCTTTGTTGGCGCGCGGGTGGGTGACATCGAGGTAGTAGGGCTGGGAACGCGCGGCGGAGACGCTCGGTCCTGCTTCCGCCGGTCCACTCGAGTAGTGGTCGCCCGGCACACTGGAAGGTTTGGTGTGAAAAAGGCCGGCGAATTCGTCCTGGATGATCTTCTCCACGCGTTCGACCAATGCGTAATCGTCCGACACGCCCACGATCTTGGCCGCGCCTTGTTCGAGGCCGGCTTCGAAATCCGGCACCACCGTGGGCGCGAATTGCACCGTGTGTTCTTCTTTTTCCCGGTGGGGGGCGTTGCCGTCGCGCAGATACCAGTGCAGTCCGGCATAGACCCAGACGTCGAGGCCTTCCTCGCCGATGCGCCGGATGACTTGCTCCGCCACTCCGCGCGGCAGGGTGAGGCTTTCGCTGATCTCGAAGGTCT
>JBDUAH010000171.1:0-5550 GCA_040004745.1 Chthoniobacterales bacterium
CGCGAAAACTTTCGCGGAAGCGTTGGCGGAACGCGCACGGGCCGGCGTAAAAGTGAACGCCATTCTCGATGCGCAGGGCACCGGATCGATGGGAGGCGAAAACCTTGCGCTATTAGAAAAAGCCGGCGTGAAGGTGGTGAAATATCACTCCATTCTCTGGCTGGATCCGCGGCGCTATAATAATCGAAGCCATCGTAAGCTCATGATTGTAGACGGCCGGATCGGGTTCATCGGCGGCGTGGGCATCGCGGATGAATGGCTGGGAAATGGCGACACGCCGCAACATTGGCGGGATAACCATTACCGCGTAACCGGGCCGGTGGTGGCACAGCTTCAGGCCGCCTTTATGGACAACTGGCTGAAGACCGAAGGCACCGTGCTGCACGGCCCGGAATATTTTCCAGCCCTGACGGCGACGGGACCCTACACGGCGCAAGCCTTCAAGAGTTCGCCACGGCAGGGCGATATGGACATTCACCTTATGTATTTGCTCGCGATCGCTTCCGCGAAGCGCAGCCTGCTGATTGAGAATGCTTACTTTCTTCCGGACGATTTGGTGCGGCAGGAGTTGGTGGCAGCGGCGAAGCGCGGAGCGAGAGTGGAGATCGTGGTGCCGGGGAAGTATATCGACCAAAAGGCAGTGCGGTTCGCCTCGCGAAAGCATTGGCCAGAACTGCTCAAGGCCGGCATTCATCTCTACGAGTACCAGCCGGGCATGACGCACGTGAAGCAGATGATCGTTGACGGGGCGTTCGTCTCGGTGGGGTCAGCCAACTTCGATCTACGCTCGCTCCGCCTAAACGACGAAGCGAACATGAACGTCCTGAGCCAGAGTTTCGCGGCGGAGCAAACCCGGTTGTTTAATCAGGACAAGCGCCGCTCGCGCGAGTTCACGCTGGACGATGCGGGCAAGCTCGGGTTCCTCAATCCAGTGCAGCAGGCGGCCGGTGTGGTCGCTCCCCAATTGTAGCGACCAGCCGGGTCTGAGGCATTTTCGGCCCAAAAATCAGCTCGGCTAACATTTTGGAATTGAGCTTTTGAGGGCCGCTGACAATCTCGTCGCGAACCCCTAACAAAAGGATATATCAATGAAAAAATTAGCTCGATTCGGTGCTGTGATGGCGGCTGCGTTTCTGACCATGCCGCTTCTCGGAGATACCATGTCTGTTCCCAACGCGGAGAAACCCGCGTTTACCTTCGACGTTCCCGCCGACTGGCATCCCAAGGGCGACGCGGATGACGAAAGCGCGGAAGCGACTTCCCCGGATAAACACGTTTACATCAGCTCGTGGATCGTCAGCGGGAGCGAGATGAAGGATCTCGAAAAAGACATCGAGAAGACTCTCGCCGACTCGATGGGCAAGGTCGATCCGGAGCACAAGGAAGAGACGATGCAGCTCAACGGCATCGACTTCACTCTGATCAAGGGCACCGGAACCGATAAGCGCGAGGGCAACAAGGTGAAATTCCAGGTCGCGCTCTTTCCCGCGGGCGGAGACAAAGTGGGAATTTTCTATGCGGACTACGACGCCGATGCACCGGCCGATACAACGGACACGCTGCAAGGCATCATCAAGTCAATCAAGGTCACGAAGTAGATCGACTGGTTAGGCGGCTCGTTGCTCCGGCCAACGACCCGGCGCGTGGTGGAAAGGCAACCTTCCGCCACGCGTTTGGGTTCGAAGACGCCGATCTCCGATCAGGAAAAAGACTAACGCTTCTGATCCGCCGCGACGGCTTCGGTCTCACGGAGCAGTTTTTCGGCGGTCACAAAACTCGGTTCGATATCGACCGGGATCTTGGACATCTTGTCGAGAGAGCGTTGCACTTCCGGACGGATGACGCCGAGACGAGCCTGCATTTCCTTCGCCTTCTCGTAGTTCCCCTCCGCCTGGATGGTCATGAACTCGCGCGTCAGCGAAGCGACGCCGTCCTTGATCTTCGCCGGGTCGACCGCAAACGTGCCATCCTTCTTCGCAACGAAAGCGCCGGCGTCGAGGAGGTAATTGAACTGCATCGCCTGGCCTTTGCCGTGCGCCTCGTTTATCCCGAAACGAATGGTCCGAAACGCGGACGTCATGTAGGTCGTGTAAAGGGGACGCTCGAGCGTTTTTGGCAGCACGCCTTTGTCGATCATGTGTTGAATAGCGAAGAGACTGGCAATGTCGGCCTTCGCTTCTTCCAAGGCGCTTCCGGCCTCTTTCATTTCCTGCCGCACCGTGGTGTCGCGGCCGCCGACGCTGATGTTATGCGGCCCGAGGCCGTGCATTAATTCATGCACGAGAATGTGGGTGAAAAAAGCATCGAAGGAGAGATCTTTTTGATCCGCCGCGCTGAGCACCACCTTGGAAATCGGGACAAGTGTTTTCGCGAACTTCGCGTCCTGCACATTCTTCAGCATCACGCGCTTGGTCCCCTTCTCGCTCACGACGCGTTCGTCGTTAGGCAAATTGAAGGCGGCGGTTTGCACGCCGTGGTTCGCGTCGCCGGAGCAATAAATTTCATTCACCACCACGATGGGCGCGAGCGCGCCAAGCTTCGGATTCCGAAACTTCGAATCGATCGGCAAATTATTCTCGATGTCCTGCAATTCAGCGGAAAATTTCTGCAGCTTCGCGCTTTCCCCTTCATCCAGAACGGTGATGAAGGATTCGAAGGCCGCTTTGTAATTGAACCAGCCGTCTTCGTAGACCTCATACGGCCCAATCGTGGGCTCGATCGCGCCCTTCAATTCCATCCAGGCGACATCGCTCGCGTAGTAGTCGTTAGTCAAAAACGCTTCCGCGCGCGCGGTGAGAAATTTCTTCAGCGTCGGTTCGGTCGTGAGTCCGGCGGCATCGCGTAGGAGCTTCGCGGCGCGGAGCAGATCGCTCTGATACTCTATGTTGTAGGAGACAATGCGGAAACCGCGCCCGTCGGCATCGCGGTGGAGCACAGTGAAGAATGCTTTCGCCTGTGCCTGCTCGTCCGCCGGCCGCGTGGCGATCCATTTTTCCACTTCTTCCTTCGTAGCGTCGTCCGGATAGAATCCCGCATTGGCCGGCTTCGGTGGCGCACCGAGCACGAAAGGCTCATTATCGTCGAGGTTCGACCACGGGCCTTTGTTAAGCCGGAAATAATGCAACCGCGCGCGACCTTCGGGTGAGAGATCTTCGGCGAGATCGAGCAGCATCGGGACGTTGCCGCTCCAGGCCTGGCGCAAGAATATCGCGTCGAGAATTTTTGATGCTTCGATCAGCTTCGCGAGCACCTGCCGGTCGGCTGGCGTGAGTTTCGATATATCGGCGGTGAGATCAGTGGGCGCGAAACGGGCCCTCATTTGTTCGAGGCTTTTTGCCTCAGGCGAGGCTGTTTCCGGGGCGGCGATTGCAGTGGCGGCGAGCAGGGTGAGGGCGAAGAAGGATTTCATGCGGGTGGAGAAAGGTTGAACGTCGAACGTCAAACGTCCAACGTCGAACGCAGAAGACGGGCAGCGATGACGCCATCACCGATTACGACGCGGGCATTCTCGATCGCGGATTATGAACGCGCCGTCGAACTCTGGCGCGGAGTGGAAGGCGTGGAGATTTGTGAGGGCGACTCACGGGAGGAGATTGAACTGTATCTGGCGCGCAATCCCGGTTTGAGCCAGGTGGCGGAAGACAAAGGTGAAATCGTGGGCGCGGTGCTTTGTGGTCACGACGGGCGACGCGGCTTTTTTTACCATCTCGCGGTCGCTCCGGCTTTTCGCGGGCGTGGGGTCGGCAAGCTGATGCTGGATGAATGCCTGCGCGGTCTGGCCGCGGCGGGCATTCAGCGCGCGCTGATTCTGGTGGCGGACGACAATGTGAAGGGGCACGAGTTTTGGCTGCGACGCGGCTGGGACGATATCGCCGCGCTCGCGATGGCGCGGGATATCTGATCTTCGGTTATGAGGACAATCGTCGAGACGGAGCGGCTTCGGTTGCGCGAATACGCGGAGTCCGATGCGGAGGCGTTCTACCGCTTGAACAGCGACCCGGCGGTGATGCGTTTTGTGGGTGATGCGTTGGTCGAGAGCGTGGAACAGGCGCGGGAGATGATCCTCGCGTATCCAATGGCGGATTATCGGACATATGGCTTCGGACGCTGGGCGTGTGTCGTGCGTGAGAGCGGTGAGGTAATCGGGTTCGCGGGCTTGAAATTTCTCCCGGAAACCGGCGAAGTCGATTTGGGATACCGATTGCTGCCCGCGTATTGGGGCCGGGGGTTAGCGACGGAAGCGTGCGCGGCGGTGGTGCGTTACGGATTTGAAACGCTGAAACTTGCGGAGATTACGGCGTTGGTGCGGACGGGAAACAAAGCCTCGATGCGCGTGCTGGCGAAATGCGGTCTGCTGCGCACTGGCACGGTGGATTATCGCGGATACAAAGTGACGCGCTACGCGAGCCAGCGGCTGACCTCTTTCGCGACCGACGTTTGAAAAATGCGGAGGATCGCGCCATAGGAACGAATGAACGACAATCTCGCTGCCCGACGTTTGATCCAACTGGGCGCTCTCTTTCTCATCGGCGATGGCATCATGGGTTTGATCAAACCGCGCTGGCATTCGCTGCTCTGGCATTTCGGCCCGCAGCTCGCGAAGGCAGCGACCGAGGAACTGGCGGAACATCCGAACACGGCGCGCGCAATTTATCTCGCGGAAGCGGTGGTGGGCGTGGCGATCGCTGCGGCGCAGACGCCGGAAGACGGCTGGTAGTCTGACCTGCTGGTGGAAAATTCCCGCTTCACACTCGACGCGGCAGAAGAGACGGGCGAACCTCCGGGATGAAGACTCTCATTTCCCAGCTCTTGGTCCTGCCCACTCTACTCGCTCTCGTTTCTCCCCTTCTCGCGGATGAGAAGCCGCGCGTCAGTCCGCACGAAAAGGTGACTGCGAACGTGGACGGCAACGAGATGATCATCGTCTACGGTCGTCCTTATACGAAGGATCCGAAGAGCGGCGCGCCGCGCAAAATTTGGGGCGGCCTGGTTCCCTACGGCAAGGTCTGGCGCATGGGCGCCGACGAGGCCACTCTGCTCACCACGGACAAGGAAATCGAGATGGGCGGCAAATCGATCGCGCCAGGAACCTATTCGCTCTTCCTGCTTCCAGACGAAGGCGACGGCGCCAAATTGATCGTGAACAAGCAGACCGGCCAGTGGGGCACGAAGTACGACGAGGCTCAGGATCTGGCTCGCGTGGACCTCAAGAAAGGGACCACCGCGAATCCAGTGGATCAATTCACGATCGCGATCGAGAAGAACGACGGCTCCGGGGGCGAACTCCGTTTGTCCTGGGAGAGCACCAGCTATTTCTCGCTCTTCTCGGTCAAGAAGTAGCGCGACCGGCCGCTGAATTTTTCAGCACCAGCGCGATGACCAGTCCCGCGAGGACGAAGCCGACGAACTGCATAAACATGTAGGCGACGGTGTAGTTCCCGGGAAAGCTGTACCAATTCCAATAGGAAACATTCGTCATCACGGCCGCGAGGAGGCCGAGCACAGCAAAGAAGCCGGCGCGCGCGCCGTAGCTGGCGAGCCGCGTCATTG
>JBDUAH010000172.1:0-5533 GCA_040004745.1 Chthoniobacterales bacterium
CGCGAGAAGAACTCGCTGGAAGGGCGTGTTGCACGATGCGGTTCTGGCAGGCAAAAAGAGGCTGGTTTGACCAATCACAACGCCCCGGCTACGGTTAGCGGATGAGTATGCCGCCCGTGCTCACGGAGTCGGCCCGCCCTTCCTCGCGGAGCCAATCATCAGTGAGCAAACCCCAGAACCCGAACCAACAACAACACGCCGAAGATGCGCTCAAAGCACTCGAAGAGCACATCCTGGTGGATGGGTTCAAGATTGTTTTCGACCTCGATCGGAGCCGCGGTTCCTACATCTATAATGAGGTTAACGGGAAGCGGCTGATCGACTTTTACGGGTTCTTCGGTTCGGTCCCGGTGGGGTTCAACCATCCGCATTTCTCGAAGCCCGAGGTGCAGGGGGAACTGCTCCGAGCGGCGACGGTCAAAATCGCGAACTCGGATGTTTACTCGGAGGATTACGCGGAATTTGTCGAGACGTTCACACGGGTGGCGCCACTGCCGCCGTTGAGTCGTTATCTATTTATCGAAGGTGGCGCGCTCGCGGTGGAGAACTGCCTAAAGGCCGCGATGGATTGGAAAGTGCGGAAGAACATGGAAGCGGGGCGCGGTGAACGCGGGACGGAGATTCTCCATTTCCGCCACGCTTTCCACGGGCGGACTGGCTACACCATGAGCCTAACGAACACCGATCCCGTGAAGACGGATCTATTCGCGAAGTTCAATTGGCCGCGCGTTTCCACGCCTTTCATCAACTACGCGTTGCCCGAAACGGAACGTGAGCAGGATGTGACCGGGCGCGAGAAGAAATCCGAAGAGGAGATCATGACGTTTGTCGCGGAACGCGGCGCTGATATTGCTGCGATCATTATTGAGCCGATCCAAGGCGAGGGCGGCGACAATCATTTCCGCAAGGAATGGTTCGAAACTCTCCGGCGCATCTGCGACGAGAACGAGATGCTGCTGATTTTTGATGAAGTGCAATGCGGCGGCGGGACGACAGGACGTAATTGGGCCTGCGAGCACTTCGGCGTTATGCCGGATCTAGTGGCCTTCGGGAAAAAAATTCAGGTCTGTGGCGTTATTGCAGGTCCGCGTCTGGACGAAGTGAAGGACAACGCGTTCCGCAAGCCGAGCCGTTTGAATTCCACGTGGGGCGGAAACTTTACCGACATGGTGCGCTCGAAGCATTTCCTCCAGATCGTGGAGGAGGAGAAGCTGGTAGAGAACGCCGCCAAGGTGGGCAAGCAAATCGTCTCTGCTTTACAGGAATTTGCGAAGGAGTGTCCCATGATCACCGCCGTGCGGGGTCGTGGTCTGTTCATCGCGTTCGATCTGCCGGACGCGGCAATGCGTGACACGTTGTGGAAGTCGCTTTACGAAGCCGGTTTGCTCGTCCTGAAATCCGGTGACCGCGCGATTCGGTTCCGGCCGGCGCTCGATCTCACGCCCGCAGTGGCGGAAGAGGCGATGGAAATCCTGCGTCAGCATTGCCGCAGCCTGCGGGACTGACGCTTATGCAAGACATCCTGAAGAAGCTCGGCCTCGCCGAGGAGAATCCCGGTGCGTTCGATGGCGAATGGCGCGGCGGCGGCGCAGTGATCGAGAAGTTTTCTCCGATCGACGGCAAGCTGCTTGTGCGGGTGAAAACTGCGAACGAGGACGATTATGATCGCGCGATCACACGAGCGCAGGAAGCGTTTTTGCAGTGGCGGAAAACTCCAGCTCCTGTGCGCGGCGAGACCGTGCGCCAGCTTGGCAACGCGCTCCGGGAACTGAAGACGGAACTCGGTCAGCTCGTCACGATGGAGATGGGCAAGATCGTGGCCGAGGGCGAAGGCGAAGTGCAGGAGATGATCGACATCTGCGATTTCGCGGTCGGCCAATCGCGCATGCTCTATGGCCTGACGATTCAATCGGAGCGCGCCAGCCATCGTTTGATGGAGCAATGGCATCCGCTCGGGATCATCGGCATCATCTCGGCATTTAATTTTCCCGTGGCAGTTTGGGCATGGAATGCGGCCCTCGCCGCCGTTTGCGGCGACTCTACGATTTGGAAGCCGTCCGAGAAAACGCCGCTGACCGCGCTCGCGGTGATCAAAATCGCGGAGCGCGTTTGCAAGGATAACGACGTCGATCCCGCGATTTTCTCGCTCGTGATCGGCGATGGACCGAGCATGGGACAAAAGATGGCGGCTGATCCGCGGGTGCCGTTGGTGTCGGCTACGGGCTCGACGCGGATGGGTTTCGAAGTGGGGAAGACGGTTAGCAGTCGTTTGGGGCGGAGTCTGCTCGAACTCGGCGGCAACAATGCGCTCGTCGTTTCACCAACTGCCGACATCGAAATGGCGGCGCGGGCGATTTTCTTCGGCGCGGTCGGGACAGCGGGGCAGCGTTGCACGTCCACCCGGCGCGTGATCGCGCACGAGTCGATTGCCGACAAATTGCGCGAGCAATTACTCAGCGCCTACAAGTCCGTTCGGATTGGAAATCCACTAGATCGCAGCACGCTGATGGGACCGCTGATTGATCCGCCTTCCGTCGAAAACGTTCTGCAATCGATCGCAAAAGTGAAGAGTGAAGGTGGCGAAGTTCTTTATGGCGGTGAAAAGCTAAACGGCTCTGACTTTCCCGGCGGTTGCTACATGGCGCCTTGCCTCGCGACCGCGAAGCATGAGTTCGAAGTCGTGAAGCACGAGACTTTCGGGCCGCTCCTTTATTTGATGACTTACGGCGATTTCGAGGAAGCGATTGCGATGCACAACGACGTGCCGCAGGGATTAAGTTCGGCGATTTTCACGAACGACATGCGCGAGGCGGAGAAATTCGTTAGCGGGGTCGGCAGTGATTGCGGGATCGCGAATGTGAACGCTGGCACCAGTGGGGCAGAAATCGGCGGCGCGTTCGGCGGCGAAAAGCAGACGGGCGGCGGACGCGAGAGCGGGAGCGATTCGTGGAAGGCGTATATGCGCCGGCAAACGAACACGATCAATTTCTCGACCGAGCTGCCGCTGGCGCAGGGAATTCAATTCGGCAGCGACGAAGGCAGCGCGACGGCATAAACGCGAGTCGGGTATTAGGCCTGCTTCTGTATTCGCCGCGCACGGGAGAAATTTTCATACGTGCTCGCGCCATGGCAGGTAGCGCGCGCGTCGCGCGTGTTGGTCGCGGATTCCGGCCGCGACTGACTTCCGTTTGGACGGTTGGTGACTAGAAAATGCTTCGCAAAGCAGGTACGCTAGCCCGTGACGCATTCGCCAGGTACGCGAGACGCGCGCGCGGCCCGGAATCTCTGCCGCCAGGCCATGTTGGCCCTCCGGTTGCGAACCTGATCGATTGGCCCCTTGTTCTTCAAACTATGAAATTGCATCGCTTGGTCGGCGTCGCTTGCGCTTTTTCCGGATTGCTCATGATCAATTCGCCAGCGGCTGAGCCAAAGGCATCGCCAGCGGCGGACAAGAAGCCGGTCTCGAACGAGTATCACGGAACGAAAGTCACGGACGATTATCAGTGGCTGGAGAATGACCACGACGCGGCGGTGAAGGCGTGGTCGGAGGCGGAGAACAAGCAGACGCGCGCTTATCTGGACGCGCTGCCGGCTCGGGCGGAGATCGAGAAGCAATTGAAGGAGTGGTATGCGAAGACGTCGCCGAGTTATTCCGGGATTGTGGCGCGACCGGGCCTGCTTTTCGCGATGAAATTTAAGCCGCCGAAGCAGCAGCCGATGTTGGTGACGCTGGCGTCGGCGGATGACTTGAAATCGGAGAAGGTGCTGGTGGATCCGAACGCGATCGACAGCAAGGGGACGACAGCGATCGATTGGTTTGAGCCGTCGCTCGATGGGAAGAAGGTGGCGGTGTCGATGTCGAAAGGCGGAAGCGAGGATGGTTCACTGCACTTTTTCGACGCGGGCACAGGGAAGGAAATGCGCGAGACGATCGCTCACGTGCAATACCCGACCGCTGGCGGAAGCGCGGCGTGGAACGCGGATGGGAGCGGTGTTTACTACACGCGTTTTCCGCGCGCGGGCGAGCGGCCGGAAGCGGATCTGAATTTTTATCAGCAGATTTATTTTCACAAACTGGGGACGCCTGAGAGCGAGGACGTTTATTCGATCGGGAAAGAGTTTCCGCGTATCGCCGAGATCAAGCTCGAGTCTTCGCAGGACGGGAAATTTGTCGTCGCCTCGGTGGCCAATGGCGATGGGGGCGATTTCTCGCATTACTTGTTAGGCTCGGACGGCGCGTGGAAGCAGATCACGCAGGATAGCGATCAGGTGAAGCTGGTGCGGATTGGCCAGGACGATGCGCTCTACCTTCTCTCGCGCGCGGATGCGCCCCGCGGGAAGGTTCTGCGGCTGGCCTTGGAGACGCCGGAGTTGAGCAAGGCGACGGAGATCGTGCCCGCGAGCGACGCGGTGGTGCAACATTTGGAGCCGACGGCAAAGACTCTCTACGTGAGCGATTTGTTAGGCGGGCCGTCGCAGCTTCGTCGCTTCGATCTCGACGGGAAGAATGGGGCGACGATTCCGCTGCCCCCGGTTTCGAATTTGCAGGAAATGGCGGCAACGGAGGATGGCGCGTTGCTTTTCCGCGACATGAGCTACACGGAGCCGGCAGCCTGGTTTGCGATCGCGGCAGAGGGAAACGAGCCGAAGAAAACCGCGTTGGTCAGCACTTCGCCGGTCTCGTTTGGCGATATCGAGGTGACGCGTGAGGATGCGACCTCGAAGGACGGAACAAAGGTTCCGCTCAACATCATTCGGCGCAAAGGGACGAAGCTGGATGGAAAGAATCCGACGCTGCTTTACGGCTACGGCGGATATGGCATCAGCATGTCGCCGAGTTTCGATTTCACGAAGCGACTCTGGTTTGACCGAGGCGGAATCTACGTGGTGGCCAACATCCGCGGCGGCGGCGAATTCGGTGAGGAATGGCACAAGGCCGGGAACCTGACGAAGAAACAGAACGTCTTCGATGATTTCGCGGCGGGGGCGGAATATTTGGTCGAAAAGAAATACACCAGCTCGGACCAGCTCGCGATCATGGGCGGGAGCAATGGCGGGTTGCTCATGGGCGCGTTGATTACGCAACATCCCGAGTTGATGCGCGCGGTGGTGTCGTCGGTCGGCATTTACGACATGCTGCGCGTGGAATTGGCGCCGAACGGTGCGTTTAATGTGACCGAATTCGGCACGGTGCAGGACGAGGATCAATTCAAGGCGCTCTACGCTTACTCGCCGTATCATCATGTCGTCGACGGCACGAAATATCCGGCCATTCTCATGATGACGGGCGCGAACGATGGACGCGTGGCGCCTTATCATTCGCGTAAAATGACGGCGCGTTTGCAGGCGGCGAACAAGTCTGATCGCCCGATTCTTTTGCGCACTTCGAGCAGCGCGGGGCACGGCATCGGCACCGCGTTGAGTGAGCGAATCAATCAGCTGGCGGATATCTACAGCTTCCTCTTCGCGCAGCTGGAGATGAAGCCAGCGAAATAGAAATCGCGGGCGGGAAAACTGGCGTCTGTAGTCCCAT
>JBDUAH010000173.1:0-5500 GCA_040004745.1 Chthoniobacterales bacterium
CCGTGCGCCTGATTTCCGCGACGAGCTTCTGCGCGACCTCTTCGCTGCGGTATTCGTCGAGAAATTTCATCAGTGTACTACGCGGCGGTGCGGATCTCCCTTGGCGGCAACCCTGCAAACGGATCGGCGTCGGGATCGTCCACATCCGGGACGTCGAGTTCACCCAGTTGCTTCAGTTCTTCGAGCGCCCTGTAGGTCCGCGCCGCCTCCTCTTCATCCACCTTGCTCAGCGCAAAACCGACGTGAACCAAAACATAGTCGCCCACCGCCACTTCCGGCGTGTACTCCAGGCAAACTTGTTTCACGATTCCGCCGAAGTTCGCCTTGCCCATCAGCACACCCTGCGCATCCGTCGCGATTTCCATCAATTTACCAGGAATGGCTAAGCACATCGTTTTTTCTCCGCGGTCAGTTTCGGACCTCTCTCACTCGGTCGCCTGAGAGGAATTTAGCATTGCGCGCGGTCGCCGTCAGTAATCAATGCGAAGCTTTCTCGGCTTCGAAAAATTCCGCGTGCGCTCCCACCGCTACCAGCGCAACACCACCGATCACGTTCCCGAGAAGCGTCGGAATCATGTAATGCCCCACACAATCGGAGAACGAAATGGCCCCGGTCGAGACCAGATAGAACGTCTCGACACTTCCCGCGATAATGTGCGGCAGCTCAGCCAGACCGACGAAATACGCCAGGATCACAATCACCCAAACGCGCGCCGATTCCGCAAAAGGCAGCAGCCAGACCATAAGCGCGATGAGCCATCCGGCGAAGATGCCGCGCACCAGCAACGTCGCGAACGTCGACTCCATCGCCGCTTTCCCGATCTCCCCGAAAATCTGCCGCACTTCTGGAACGAACGCCGCGGAATGCGCGACGAGCGACGCGAAAATGAATGCGCCCACGAGGTTGGCGAACAACACGATCGCCCACAATCGACCGACGTGGCCGAGCATCTTGAGCTCCTTTTTCCGGAGCAGCGGAAGGATAACGGTGAGCGTATTCTTGGTGAACAATTGCTGCCGCCCCAGAATGACGATGAGGAAGCCGATGCTGTAGCCGAGCTTACCAACCAACGGCGTCCAGGATGCGGTCGGCAAATAATGCCGGAGCAGCGCTTCGCAGACCATCGAAAAACCCATGGAAAGACCCGCCGCCAGCCCGGAAAGAGCCAGCTCGGTGGTATTGCGATGCAGCTCGTGTTCGCCCTCGGCGTAGATCGCCTCATAGATCACTTCACCCGGGGGCGATGTGCGGTCGATGATTTCCTCTTCCTGTTTTTCCGCGTCTGATTTTCTTGCCATAACGCCTAACGGTTTCCCGCGGAACGTTGCCTCCAGTTGACAGCGATCGCCTGGCCTAACGAGATGCCGCCATCGTTCGGCGGGATGCGCTGATGCCAGTACGGTTGGAAGCCTTTCGCGCGGAGCCGATCGATCGTTTGCTCCGTCAGGCGTCGATTCTGAAAACAGCCGCCGCTCAGAACCACTTTCGGTTCGCCGATGTTTTCCGCGACCGCAAGGATGACCTCGGTAAGCATGTTGTGAAATTTCGCGGAAACGTCGGACGCCGTTGTGCCCTTCCTAATGTCGTCTAACAAGGCTCGAATGGTCGCTTCCCAATCGATTTGAATCGGATTTGTTTGCGTCAGAGTGAATGGATACGCGTCGCGCCGATCCGCACCGACCGCGAATTCCAGCTCCATCGCTGCCTGTCCCTCGAAGGAGGCTCGATCTCGCAAACCCGCCAACGACGCCACCCCATCGAACAGCCGACCCGCGCTGGAGGTGAGCGGCGACTGGAGGCCTTTCGCGAGCATTTGCCGCAACACCGAAAGTTCACTGAAAGTGAAGGCCTTCAATGATTCGGGTTGATCCCAAAGTTCCTCCCCAAAGACTTCATAGAGCAGTCCCAATGCGCTGCGACGCGGCTCACGAATGGCGCGGTCTCCACCCGGAAGACGGAATGTCCGTAGATGCGCGATGCGTTCGAAAGATCCATCGCTCGGCGCGAGAAGGAACTCACCGCCCCAAATCGTTCCGTCCGGGCCAAAGCCTGTCCCATCCCACGCGACGCCGAGAGCCGGAGCCGAGACTTCGTTCTCAGCCATGCAGGCGACGACGTGCGCCCAATGATGTTGCACCGCGATCTTCTCTCCCGGCAGCTCCTGCGCGTATTTCGTCGAGAGATATTCGGGATGCATATCGCAGGCGATAATCTGCGGTTCCGCCTCGTAGAGACGCGGCAAATCCGTCGCGGTGCGGCGAAACGCCGCGTGCGCTGGTTCCGTTTCCAAATCACCGAGATGCTGGCTAACGAACACGTTCGCGCCGACGCTTAGCGCGACCGTGTTTTTCAGATGCGCGCCGAGCGCGAGGATTGTAGGGCGGTTCTGCGAAACGCCGCCTGCAAGCATGATGGGCAACGGCGCGTAACCACGCGCGCGCCGCAAGACCATTTCTCGACCCGCCATGATCCGAACGATCGAGTCGTCCACATGGCGGACGATGGGTCGATCATGGACCAGGAAAATATCTACGATATCCCCGAGCCGCTTGATCGCTTCGCCTTCGTCGATGCAGATCGGCTCATCGCTTTGATTTCCACTTGTCCCGACGACCGGTGCATTCAGGTCGCGCATCAGCAGATGATGGATCGGCGTGTACGGCAACATCACACCGAGGTAAGGATTACCCGGAGCGACTCCTGACGTCGGGTGTCCATCCTTCTTCTGCAGAAGAACGATAGGAGCTTCCGGGGAGAGCAGAGCGCGTTCTTCTAAAGCGGAGAGATCGCAAAGACGCCGTGCCGCTTCGAGGGACGGAACCATGAGTGCGAACGGCTTTTCTGCGCGATGCTTGCGTTCGCGCAGCCGCGCGATAGCCGCACCGTTCGCGGCGTCGACGATCAACTGGAAGCCTCCGAGACCTTTGAGCGCCACGATCTTTCCATCGCGGACCGCTTGCACGGCCTGCGTGAGCGCATCGTCTCGACTCGCCATCACTTCGCCGTCCCTTTGCCAGAACTGCAATTGCGGGCCACAGCGCGGACACGCGTTCGGTTGCGCATGGAAACGGCGGTCGAGCGGGTCGTGATATTCGCGCTCGCAGTCGGCACACATCGCGAACCGCTTCATCGAAGTGTTCGCACGATCGTAGGGCAGTGACTTGATGATCGAGAAACGCGGACCGCAGTTGGTGCAGTTCGTAAACGGATAGCGGAAACGGCGGTCGCTCGGATCAAGAATTTCGGTAACGCAGTCTGCGCAGGTTGCAAAATCTGGAAGAATGAGCGCGGTCTTCACGCCGCTCTCTTCGCTTTGGCGGATCTCGAATCCCGCATAGCCGACGGCATCGAGAAAAGATTTTTCACAGCTCTGGATGAGCGATCGTGGCGGCCGCTCATCGCTCAACCGACGCAGAAAACTGTCCAGCACGGAACGTTCACCCTCGACCTCCACGAAGACGCCCTGCGTAGAATTCGAGATCCAACCATCGAGCTGTAGTTCGGTCGCAAGTCGATAGACGAAGGGCCGAAATCCCACGCCCTGCACCGCGCCGCGCACCGCTATTCTGGCCCGCTCGCGATTCATGGCGAGGCGCGCAGAATCAATGCGTGAGGAGGCCGTTTACGATGCCGATTTGATAGGCGAGAAAGAGGCCGAATCCCATGCTCAGCGCGCCAGCCGCAGTTCCGAAATGGCGTTGAAAGAAACTGAAGCGCGCGCCGTAGCTGATCGGCACCGCGATTGTGGCCGTGATGAGCATCATCCCAGCGATCGTGCCGAGACCGAAGATCCCGAGATACGCCATCGCCCATGCAGGACGCTCGATGATGGGCAAAACTAGTAACGCAAGCGCAGCCGATCCGGCCAGGCCATGTACCACCCCGATTATGATGGGACGAGCAGCGCGGTAAACTGCGGTGCGACCAAAAAGACGATCCAGCCGCGCGGTCGGAACGGCATCGTCGCGGTGCCCGTGCCTCTCCGCGCGGTGACCATGGGGATGGTTGTGAACATAAGCGCCATCGTCATGCACGTGTTCATGCGAATGAGCAGCCGTTTCGCTCGATGCTCGCAGACCGCGAATAGCTGGCCGCAGATTCAGGACGCCGAGCACGATGAGCATTAGCGCGACACAAAACTCGAGACTCAAGCCGAGTCGCGCTGGAATCACGATCCCGAAATAGATGATCGCGCCACCGACCACCAGGAGCGTGAGACTATGACCTATCCCCCAATAGACGCCTGTCAGAGCCGCTCCGCCGATCGAGCGTTGTCGGCTGACGATCGTCGTGACCGCGACGACGTGATCGGGATCGGTCGCGTGGCGCATACCGAGAAAAAAACCGAGCAGCAGAATAGAGAAAAGGGTAATCACGATTTCAGTTCTTCAGGAAGCCACGGCGGCGTTTTCGATAAAGCGGATCGATTTAATCGCGCATTCTTTTCCTCCAATCGCCTCCGCCGCTTTCCCGCAGGACGGACACTCCAGCGTGGGAACCGCAATTCCGGAAAGCGCGCCATCCCAATACTTCGGGCGGCCCTCGAAACCGCAGTGCGGACAACTCACAACCGCCTCGATTTTCTCGATCTCCAGAGTCGATCCCTGCAACGGCGTCTCAGTCGTGATCGCCTCGTAGCAAAAACGAAACTGCTCCTCCTCGATGTGGCTCAACTCGCCGACCGCCAACCGCACCTCGACGATCGTCTTCTCCGGATTTTCGCTTTGGAATTGCAGAAGCTTTTCGACCATTCCAGAGGCGATCGAAAGCTCGTGCATAGCTCCAGTTAGACGGCGAGGAGTGCCTTCTCCAGTTCGTCCAAGCCTTCGCCGGTCCTCGTGCTGGTGGCGATGACCTTGATGTCGGGTTTCAGTTTATGCACATCGGCCTTTAATTGATCGACGCTCACTTCTTCCATGACGTGAGCGAGATCGACTTTGTTGATCACGACCACTTCGGCGCCGAGGAACATGTGCGGATGTTTCCGCACCATCCATGGGCCTTCTGTGACGCTGACGACAACCACGCGAGCCTTCGAACCGAGGGGGAATTCCGCTGGGCAAATCAGGTTCCCGATATTCTCGATAAAGATGAGCTTCAGGTTTTCGAGCTCGATCTTGCGGAGCCCTTTCCCGACCAGGTTGGCGTCGAGATGGCAGCCATTAATGGTGGCGATTTGGACCACGGGAACGTTCATCGCTGAGATGCCATCCGCGTCGCCGCTCGTGGTGGCGTCTCCGTTAAAAACCGCCACGCCCATGCGATCCTTTAACCGACCGACCAGTTTCGTGATCAGCGTCGTTTTTCCGGAACCGATCGCTCCCATGAAATCGATCGCTGTGATGCCGTGCCGATCCAGCAACGCTCGGTTCTCCACCGACAGTTTTTCGTTCGCCGCGAGCAGGCTGTGCTCGAGCTCGATGTCGTAGATTTCGTCGGGCGATGCTTCCAGCATCACCTGCTCCGCAACTTGGTTCGCCACGATTTAGTGGGCCAGAC
>JBDUAH010000174.1:0-5497 GCA_040004745.1 Chthoniobacterales bacterium
GAACGCGTGGACATTCTCGTAAACAATGCCGGAGTTACGCGCGATGGCTTGAGCATGCGCATGTCGGTTGAGGACTGGGACACTGTCCTGAACACAAACTTGAAAGGCGCCTTCAACTTCGTCCAGGCGGTGCAGCGCAACATGCTGAAGCAGCGGAGCGGCCGCATCATCAACATCAGCTCCGTCATCGGCTTGATCGGAAACGCCGGGCAGGCGAACTACGCGGCCAGCAAGGCCGGCCTGATCGGCTTCACCAAATCGCTCGCACGCGAAGTAGCCAGCCGTGGAATTACCGTAAACGCGGTCGCGCCCGGCTTGATCGAGACCGATATGACCTCCGTGCTTTCAGAGGAAATCCGCAAAGTCATCCTGAGCAAGATTCCGCTGAACTCGTTAGGCCAACCGGAAGACATCGCGCACGCGGTCGCCTTTCTGGCCTCGCCGGAAGCGAAATACATCACCGGGCAAGTGCTGGCGGTGGACGGTGGAATGGTAATGTAGCACTGAAATTGCTCTCAATCTGACGGCTCCATCCCGAGCCGTAGGTTGTGAAAACTCTTTGTGCGCTCTTCCTGACGGCGACTCTTGCGTGGCTGGGGTATTCGCATTATTTCGCGGCGATTACCTATCCGCCCGGCGTGCTTGTTGCCTCCGAGCCGTCGCAGCAAGATCTTCCGGCCGAAACGCGACCGATCGCGCACGGAGCTTATCAACTTCGGTGCTTGGCGGCATTCTCCCTGGATTCCCGGGTTCTCCATCGAAAAAATTACCGGTATGACCGCGAGGCAAATCTGGTCCCGACCGATCTCGCACTCGGTTGGGGAGCGATGTCCGATCAAGCGGTGCTCGACCGGGTAGAGATCAGTCAAAGTTCGCGCTTCTACTTTTATGAGTATCGCAATCCGCCGCCGATCCCTCAGGACGAAATCGGCCGCCAGAGCGCGAATATGCACATCATCCCAGCGGATTCGGCTGTGGGATCCGTCTGCCGGTCGTTGCGCGCGGGGGAATTGGTTCGATTGGAAGGGAAACTGGTGGAAGCCACAGGCCCGGAGATTGGCACGTGGCGCAGTTCTCTCCGACGGAATGATACAGGCCGTGGAGCCTGTGAACTTTTCTTGGTGGAGAAGGTCACGAAATCGGATCCGTTCGCCGTCCGTCAGCGTGGCGAACAGGCGCCCGGTAGTCGTTAGACCGAGTCCGCGAAGTCGGAACAGACGAGAACCTTGATTCTTTCCTCTGTGGCCGCTGTGGTTAATAATCACCGCATGAACGTCCACATCGTCGAACATCCGCTGGTCGCGGAGCGCCTGTCGGCGATGCGGGAAAAATCCACTGGGACGGACAGCTTCCGCCGTGGACTGCAAGATCTTTCGCTCTTGCTGCTGATGGAAGCTTCGCGCGGCTGGACGACGGTGACGAGGGCGATCGAGACTCCGCTGCGCGCTTGCGAGGGCTACCAGCTTGAAAGACCTGTCGTGCTGGTGCCGATTTTGCGCGCCGGTTTAGGAATGCTTGATGGCATGACGCGCTTGCTGCCGAATGCGCAGGTGGGTCATCTGGGGCTTTACCGCGATGAGACGACACTCCGACCGGTGACGTATTACTCGCGGTTGCCGAAAAATATTGCAGATGCAGAAGTTCTCTTGCTCGATCCGATGTTGGCTACGGGCCATAGCGCGTGCGCTGCGATTTCGCTCGTGCGAGAACGTGGTGCTAAACGCGTGCAGTTCGTCTGTGTGGTAGCGTGCCCTGCAGGCATAGCGCAACTGCAAAGCGCGCATCCCGACGTGCCGATCGTGACTGCGGCGATCGATCCTGAGTTAAATGATGTGGGCTATATCGTTCCGGGTTTGGGCGACGCGGGCGACCGATATTTTGGCACGGGTTAGCCGCAAAAGGGGGACCGGGCAGGAGCGCTTCGTCTTTGAGCTAAGGACTCGCGATGGGATGATGCGCCTGCGTTGGCAAGTTTCGGCGCTGGGTTGCGATCATGAGGGCGTCGTGGCCTCAGCACTCGCGCTGGTCAAAGCGCGCTTTGCTCGCGAAGGTGACCTGTGAATTCCGACCGTCGCGATTCGTTGCTGCCTGTTCCGGCTGAGGGGGTGGTCCTACGTTGGGCTTCCGAGCTCTACGACCAAAGTGTGGATCGCAAAGACGCGGCCGGCTTCGCTGCGGCATTCATCGAGAATGGTTCCCTGCAGTTTGCGAATAATCCTGCGATTCATGGACGGGCGGCGATCCAGGCTGCGATTTCGGAGTTCTTTCAGTCCTTCGTCGCGCTGCGGCACGAGGCGAGGGGAGCTTTCTTCACGAAGGACACGCTGATCTTGGAAGCTGTGGTCACCTACACGCGGCACGATGGTCAGCAGGTCACGATCTCGGCAGTGACCATTTTCCATCTCGCAGGCGCCCAGTCTAACGACCCGCAACGGCCGCTGGCCGACGATTGCCGCATCTACGTGGACCTGACTCCGCTTTACGAAATCAGCCCTTCTGGTCCGTAGCGCCGCGACGACCGAGTAAATATCCGCCGACGGGAAGATCGGGGGACACTCTTGTCGCCGGCCACTTTCGGGAACGGGCAGGCGACAGCGGTGTCGCCTCTCCGCCACGGCCGCGAACGTCATCGAGTCCTAAGATAGTCGTCACTTTTGCGAGTCCGGTCACGGTGAGCGGCGCCTCGGCATGATAAACCGCTCGCAATGCCAACGGCGGATTGGTTAGGCTACTGGGCGGTGCGACTCACACTATTCAAGGCCGCGACCGTTTGTGCGGTTGCTCTCGCCAGTCCCACGCTGGCCCAAAAACTCCCAAACGCCACTGCCGTCTCCACGCGGATCGGGCAGGTCGTCGAATTTAAAGACGACGTTAAAGCCGTCTCCTATTCGCGCACCAGCAAAGGCTATTATCTGAACTTTGGCTCCGCTTTTCCGAAGCAGGCCTTGTCGGTCTGGGCTCCGGCCAAAATGTATCACCGCCTGCCGTCCGCCCAGGCCATGGTCGGGCGAGTCGTAATCGTCAGCGGCAAAGTCGAAACGACTTCGGATGGGCCGCTCATTAAGATCGAATCCGCCGAGAACTTTCGCCTTCTTCCCGCCGACGAAAGCATTCTCTCCAAGCCATCGCTCGATGGGAAACAGGACCGCACCCAATTCCAGACCGCGGTCTGGCAGGTCTTCTTGCGCGAGGACTTCGATATGCTTGAGGCGCTGAGCCAGGATCTGCAGCAGAGCCGCGAGCGGCTAAATGACGGGAGCTGGTTGAGTGAAGCCTTTTTCGAGGCGTTTCATCTCGGTTCGCGAGTGTCGATGAAACGTTATGGCGAGACCGAGCAGATCATCGCGCATTGGGAGCAGGCCCGGCCCACTTCGACAGTGCTGCAGTTGATCAAGGCGCGGTTCCATGTCGATCTGGCCTGGAGATGGCGCGGTGCCGGCTACGCCAACACGGTGACACCAGAAGGATGGGAAGGGTTCAGAAAGGAACTCCCGATGGCGCGCCAGATTCTCGAGACCCATCCCACCGCGAAAATGTTCCCCGAATATTTTTCGATCATGCAGACGATCGCGCTGGGACAAAACTGGAAGCGGGAACAATATGAGCGGCTCTTCGCGGAAGCGATCCGGATCGAACCCGAGTATTACGACTTCTATTGCAACAAAGCGTATTTCCTCCTGCCGCGCTGGCATGGACGGAAGGGGGAGTGGGAAGAGTTTGCCGAGCAGATGCGCCAGGAACACGGAGCTGGCGGCGTCGGCGACGGACTTTACGCTCGCATCGTTCTCTCACTGGAATGGACGGAATGTGATTGCGGCGATCTCTTTCGTGAGAGCGCGGTTTCCTGGGAAACGACGGCTTCGGGGCTGGAGTATCTCACGCGGCAATATCCCGAGTCGCGTTATCTGAAAAACGTTTACGCCAATCTCGCCTGGAAACTCGAGGACCGCGTGCGTTTGCGCCGCTTGCTTCCCGAAATCAAAGCCGATCCCGACATGACCATCTGGGTGAACCTGGAAAACTTCGGGTTTGCCGAAAAGATGGCCGCGTCCGATGGGCAGCGGTAGACACCAACCGAGCCGATAAGTTCGCCCGGCCCCACTGGAACGGCGGCGGATCGTGTGCTAAACGTCGCCTCCGCATGTTTTCCCAGCTCGGCGATAAACTTCAGGACGTCTTCAAAGATCTGCGCGGTCACGGCGCGATCTCGGAGGCGAATATCAACGATGCGCTCAGGCAGGTGCGCCTGGCGTTGCTGGACGCAGACGTTGATTTTCAGGTCTCGAAGCGCTTCATCGCGCGGGTGAAGGAGAAAGCGCTGGGCGAGGAAGTGCTGCGCAGCGTGACGCCCGGGCAGCAAATGGTGAAGATTTTTCACGATGAGCTGACCGCGCTTCTCGGCGGGGATGCATCTCCGTTGAATCTGGAAAAGCCGGCCCGGATTTTGATGGTGGGTTTGAATGGCGCGGGCAAAACGACTTCGTCGGCTAAACTGGCGAAGCTGCTCAAGAAGCAGGGTCGGCGGCCGCTTTTAATCGCGTGCGATTTGCATCGGCCGGCGGCGATCCAGCAGTTGGCGACGCTGGCGGGGCAGGTGGATGTCCCGGTTTACATGCCAGACGCTTCCGAGAAAAACTTGCGACGCTCGGTTGCCGCGAGTTTGGAGTGGGCGAAGACGCAGACTGGCGATGTGCAGATTTTCGACACCGCGGGCCGGCAGGAAATCGACGAAGCGCTCATTGCGGAGATCGAGGAGCTGCGAGAATTCCTCAAGCCACAAGAGATCCTGCTCGTTGCCGACGCCGCGACGGGCCAGCAGGCGGTCAGCGTGGCCACGCACTTTAACGACGCGCTCGGGCTGACGGGAATCATTCTCACCAAGCTCGATGGCGATGCGCGCGGTGGCGCCGCTCTATCCATGCGCGAGGTGACGCAACGCCCGATCAAGTTCGCCGGCGTAGGCGAAAAGCTCGATCAATTTGAAGCCTTTGTGCCGGACCGCCTGGCGGGTCGCATACTCGGCATGGGCGACATCGTGGGGCTGGTCGAAAAGGCGGCCGAAGCCTTCGACGAAGAAGAAGCGATGCGGATGGAGAAGAAGCTCCGGACCGCGTCGTTCGATTTCAACGATTTCCTCGCCCAATTCAAGATGATGAAGAAGCTGGGGCCGCTGGAGAATATCCTTGGCATGATCCCCGGCATGAGTAACGTGCAGGGCCTTTCCGTCGACGAGAAGCAGATCAAGCGCACTGAAGCGATTGTGCTTTCGATGACGAGCGAAGAGCGTTCGCGGCCCGACATTTTAAATGCCAGGCGGCGGCAGCGCATCGCCAAAGGAAGTGGTAGCACGGTCACCGAGGTGAACGATCTGCTCCAGCGTTTCAATCAGATGCGGAAGATGATGAAGAACGCTGGGAAAATGAAGAAAATGATGGCGCAAATGGCGCGGATGAAAAATTAACGATATGGCAGTTTCAATCAGACTACGGCGCGAAGG
>JBDUAH010000175.1:0-5483 GCA_040004745.1 Chthoniobacterales bacterium
CCGGCGTGTGCCGGTTGGGCGAGCGATGCCGCGCGACCAGTGGTGGCGGACGGCAAATTGACGGGGCTTGGCGCAAATGACGCCAAAGGATGTGTCGCTGCCATGCTTCTAGCAGCGCGCGAGTTGCGGGCGATGGAATTGGAAGGTCGGGTAACGTTTGCGTTTGTCGCGCATGAGGAAACGACGGGCGAAGGCATTCGCTCGACGCGCCCTAAGCTGGGCGAGATCGACGCTGCGGTCGTGGGCGAGCCAACCGGTCTGGAAATCTGCGCGGCGCAACGCGGCATTCTGCTCTTGAAATGCACGGCGGGCGGTGAAGGAGCGCATGTGGCTCACGCTTCGTTAGGCGAAAATGCTATCCACAAGGCTGCTCGCGACATTTCGCGTCTGACGGAGCTGACGTTTGACGCCCATCCTGTTCTCGGAACGGCCCGGGCTCAGGTGACGCATATCACCGGTGGGCTGGCGCGCAATCAAGTGCCGGACGTCTGTGAGTTCTTCGTGGATTTCCGCACCACCCCGAATCTTGATCATGCAAAGCTCGCTGCGGAAATCGGCGACGCTCTCGAAAGCGAGGTCGCGATTCAATCGGATCGCTATCTCCCGGTCGCGACGAATTTTGCGGAGCCCATCGTGCAAGCGGCGCTCGCTGCTTCGGGACGAAAGATTCCGGTCGGATCGGCCACAGCTTCCGACTGGGCCTTCCTGTCGGACATTCCGGCGGTGAAAGCGGGTCCGGGTGATTCCGCGCGCAGTCATCGGCCCAACGAGTATTTGCTGCTGGAGGAACTGGAGGCCGGCGCAAAGTTTTATTGCCGACTGGCGGGAGAATATTTCGCGCGGATGTCGCAGGAGGCAGCCCATGTCTGAGTCGCTCTGGGCGAAGGGCCTGCCGTTGGACCAGCGCATTCACGCTTTCACGGTCGGGAATGATCGCGTGACCGATCTGCAGCTTCTCGCCTTTGATGCGGAGGGCAGTGCGGCGCATGCGCGGATGCTTGGTGAGAGCGGATTGTTGCCGGCGGATGAGGCGAAGGCGCTGGTGAATGCGTTGTACGACTTAAAAGGCGAAGCGGAACGCGATGAGTTGGTGATCGGACCGGATGAAGAGGACGGTCACACGACGCTCGAAGGTGCGTTGACGAAACGGCTCGGGACGACTGGCCGCCGCATTCATCTCGCGAGGTCGCGCAACGATCAGGTGCAAACTGCGCTGCGCCTGTTCATGCGCGCGCGATTACTGGATCTGGGCGACGCGCTAGAACAATGCGCGGCCGCGTTTCTTGAATTTGCGCGACAACACGAGGCGACACCGCTGCCAGGTTACACGCACATGCGCCGCGCGATGCCTTCGAATTGGGGAATGTGGAGCTCGGCGTTCGTGGAGGGCTTGTTGGAGGAGCTCGAACAACTGCCGGCGCTCTGGGCGCGGCTCGATCGCTGTCCGCTGGGCGCGGCAGCGGGGTTCGGGTCGCCCGTGGCCCTGGACCGGGAACGGAGCGCCGAGCTACTCGGTTTTTCACGCATTCAGCGCAGCCCGATCGATGTGATGAACGGACGCGGCCGGCATGAGCAGGCGCTGGCGGCATGGATTACGTCGGCGGCCGGGACGCTGGAGAAAGCGATCTGGGATCTGCTGCTCTGGAGCACGGAGGAGTTTGGTTTTGTACGCTTACCCGATGCGTTTACGACCGGCTCCAGTTTGATGCCGCAGAAGCGAAATCCGGATGTGCTGGAACTGGCGCGCGGGCGGTGTCGGGAGTTGCGCGGCCTAACGAATCTGCTGGGCCAGATCGCGGGTGGTTTGCCGTCCAGTTATCATCGCGATCATCAACTGCTGAAAACGCCGCTGATTGAGATCACGGCGAAAGGCGAGGAACTCTTCGCGGTTTTGGCGCATCTGCTACCAGGTTTGGAAATCAATACAGCGGCGTGCGCGACGGCGTGCAGCCAGGAATTGCACGCGGCGAATGAGGCGTGCCGGCTGGCGGCGGAAGGGATGCCGTTCCGCGATGCTTACGGCGTGGTGGCGCGTCAATTACAGGAAGGAACTTTCCAGGCGAATGAAGCTGCCGTTCCGCTTGTCGAACTGGAAGCGCCGACGGCGGAGCTGCAAAAAGCGCGCACCTGGCTGGCGGAACGCCGTGGGTTTTTGGTTGAAACAACCGATCGATTATTTGCATGGCTATGACCGAAAACGCCCGCACACTTCTCGCTTTCTCAGGCGGGCTCGACACTTCTTACTGCGTCCTTTGGCTGCGCGAGCAAGGCCGGGAAGTGCACACTGTGACGGTGAACACGGGCGGGTTCGACGTTGCGGAATTGCAGCGGATCGAAAAGCTCGCGGCCGACTTGGGAACGGCTTCGCATCGGACGATCGATGCGCGGGAGGAGTTGTTTCGCGATTACATCCGCTTCCTTCTTTTCGGGAACGTGCTGCGCGGAAGTTTGTATCCGCTCTCGGTGAGCGCGGAACGAGTCTGTCAGGCCAGAAGCGTGGTCGGCTACGCGAAGGAAATCGGCGCGACCACGCTGGTGCATGGATCGACCAGCGCGGGGAACGATCAGGTGCGTTTCGATGTGGCGTTCCGGACGCTGGCGCCGGGTTTGGAAATCCGGGCGCCGATCCGTGATCTCGCACCGAGTCGTGCGGAAGAACGCGCGTTTTTGGCGACGCGCGGCTTCGACTTTCCCGAGAAGGTCGAGCAATACAGCATCAATGAGGGAATGTGGGGCACGAGCATTGGCGGGAAGGAAACGCACGATTCGTGGCAGCATTTGCCGGAGGCGGCGTATCCCGGCGGAGTGATCGATCCTGCGCTGGCGCCGCAGACTGTGGTAATCGGGTTTGAAGCAGGTGAGCCGGCGCTGTTGAATGACAAGTCGTTAGGGGCGGTTGCCGTCATCGAGGAGTTGAATCGCTTGGGGCGGCAGTATGGAATTGGGCGCGGGATTCATTTGGGCGATACGATTCTTGGGATAAAGGGACGCGTGGGATTCGAAGCGCCGGCGGCGCATTTGTTGATTAGCGCGCATCGCGAACTGGAGAAACTGGTGCTCACCGGAAAGCAGATGTTTTGGAAAGAACATATCGGAAATCTTTACGGCGGACTGCTGCATGAAGGGCAGTTCTTCGATCCGTTGGCGCGCGATCTGGAAGCGTTTCTTCAGTCGAGTCAGGCAGTCGTTAGTGGCGACGTGCGGCTACGTCTGAGCTCGAACGCTTTTGTGGTCGAAGGGGTGCGTTCGCCGAATTCGCTGATGCGATCGGATATTGCCAGTTATGGCGAAGGTACCTCGCTTTGGACCGGCGCGGAGGCGGCGGCGTACGCGAAGATTTTCGGTGTCCCACAAATGCTCGCGATGACGGCGCGCGCCGAGGAGACGAAGTGATTCGCACGCATCTCGACAAGATCGCTTCCGTGACGCGGAATCTGCAGCTCGGGCGGCAGGTTACATTAACCGAAGATATCGAAGCGCGGCACGGCGCGGTCGTGGTCGGCCGGATTCGTGGCGAGAAGAGCGTTTATAATCAACTCGAAGATGTGCATGGACGGCTGAGCGTGCTGCACGATGGCGATGTGATTGTCGGTGCGCTCGGGCATCGCAATGCGTTGCAGGGTTACGAAGGCGTGATGCCGTCGGCGGTGAAACTAGGCGACACGCTGCATCTCTTGAACATCGGTGGCGTGATCGGACAGGCGATTTCCGGGAGCCCGGATGTCGGCAAACCTTTCGAAGTGGAAGTGCTCGGGCAGGTCCTGCTTTTTCCTGAGTTCGGCAGCCGCGTGGGCCAACCGGCGTCGATCGAGTCGTCGGCGGTCACGGGTCGACCGGAAGCGAAGCCGGTGCCGGTGATTTACATTTCGGGGACGTGCATGAATGCGGGCAAAACGCATGCGGCCTGCGCGTTAGTGCGGCGTCTGTCCCAGGAAGGTTTCAAGGTTGGCGGCGCGAAATTAACCGGCGTGAGTTTGCTGCGCGATGTGCTTTCGATGCGCGATTACGGCGCGGATCATGTGCTCGATTTTACCGATGCGGGCGTGGCGTGCACCGGGCCGGAGACCTCGGCACGGATCGCGCGTGTGATCTTAAGTGAACTGGCGGCGCGCGATGTGGATTTGATTATCGCGGAGACTGGTGACGGCATCATGGGCGAATACGGCGTGCAGACGATTTTGACCGACGCGGAGCTGCAGGCTTGGGGGAAGGTGCATATTCTTTGCGCGAACGATCCGGTCGGCGTGGCGGGCGCGGTGGAACATTTTCGGAATGCGTTCGGTCTGGAAGTGGATGTTGTGACCGGCCCGGCGACCGACAACCGCGTGGGCACCCGTTTTGTGGAGACGCTGGGTTTGCCTGCAGCGAATGCGCGTTCCAATGCGAAACAGTTAGGCGACATCGTGCTCGCGAAATTACGGCCCCACTTTGAGTCGACGCATGCAGCTTGACGCGATCATTCTGGGAGCGTCCGGCTACGGCGGTGGCGAACTGATTCGCTGGCTTTCGCAGCATCCGAATGTGGCCAGCATTCGGGGGACGTCTCGCAGTCTCGCGGGAAAACCGTTCGCGGAGGCGCATCCTAATCTGCGCGGAATTGTGGAGGGGAATTTCGCCGCGCGGATGGACTGGCGCGAATTAGAGGAGAGCGCGGAGCCGGTTGTTTTCTCCGCTTTGCCACATGGCGAACTGGCAAAGCTTCTGCCAACGCTGGAGGAAGAATGGCGGGAGGCGGGTTTATCGGAGCGCCTGCTGTTGCTCGATTTGTCGGCTGATTTTCGTTCGTCGGGAGATTTTGTTTATGGAATGCCGGAATGGAATCGCGCCGCGCTGTCGGGCGCGAAACGGATCGCGTGTCCGGGATGTTTTGCGACGGCTTTGCAGATCGGGCTCCTGCCTTTGCGTGATCTCGAAGTCGGCTTCCTAGCGGCGAGCGCAGTGACCGGATCGAGCGGGAGCGGGCTGGCGGCGAGCGCAGGCACACATCATCCCACGCGTGCGAATGATTTCCGCGCTTACAAAGTGCTGACGCATCAGCATCTCGCGGAGGTGCGGATAGCGATGCAATCCTTCGGTCTGCGCGGTCAGCTTTCTTTCGTGCCGCAGAGCGGGCCGTTTGTGCGCGGCATCTTCGCGACGATGCAGTTTGCCTTGCCGCGCGATCTCTCGGAAACGCAGCTACGCGAACGCGCGGCTCGGGTTTTCGCGGACGCGCCCTTCATCCGCATGGTGGAGACGAGTCCACGGGTGGCGGCGGTGGCGGGAAGTAATTTTGCCGACGTGAGTCTCGCGGTGGCGGACGGCAGCGCGGCCGTCCTGGTGGCGCTGGATAATCTCGGCAAAGGCATGGCCGGCCAAGCGGTGCAGGCAATGAATCTCGCGCTCGGTCTGCCGGAGACGGCGGGGCTGCGGACGGCGGGTCGTTTTCCGGGCTAAAGCGGCTTCGGCGGTTGAAGGTTCGGGGTTGGCCGCTAAGGTTGCGG
>JBDUAH010000014.1:0-18515 GCA_040004745.1 Chthoniobacterales bacterium
TGGCGCGGCGCGGCCACGAGGTGCATTTCTTCAGTTTCTCGAAACCGGTCCGGCTAGATCTCGCGCAGCCGCGCATCTTCTTCCACGAAGTAGTGGTGAACGAATACAGCCTCTTCCGTTATCCCGATTACACTTTGCCGCTGGCGGTGAAAATGGCTGACGTGGCCCGGCAAACGAACCTCGATATTTTCCACGTCCACTACGCCGTGCCGCACGCCACCGCGGCGTATCTGGCGGTGCAAATGCTGCGCCGCACCTGTGCGCGTGCGCCCAAGATCGTCACCACGTTGCACGGCACCGACACCACGTTGCTGGGGCAGGATCCGAGTTATCGCGAGGCAATCGAACACGCCCTCTCCGAGTCGGACGCCGTCACCACCGTTTCGAAAAGTCTGCGAGCGGAAACTCTTGATACCTTCGCCTTGCAGCGAGCCGTGGAAGTGGTGCCGAATTTCTTCATTCCCTCCGTCCCGGCGCGGAAGTCCGCGGAGATTCGCGCGGAGCTGGGCGTGAGTGAAAACCATTTTCTCGTCGTCCACACTTCCAACATGCGCCCGCCGAAACGAATCGATCTGCTCCTGCGCACCTTCGCAGGAATGCGGAGCGCGCGTCCGCGTCGACTACTGCTTCTCGCAGGCGGACCGTTCACTCCCTACGAGCCGCTGCTCGAGGAACTGCAACTGCGCGATGTCGTTCTCGTGAAGGAGAACGTCCTTGAAGTGGAAGAATATCTCGCAGCGGCAGATGCCGGTCTTTACACCTCCGAAAGCGAGAGCTTCGGGCTCAGCATTCTGGAGACGCTCTTTCACGGGAAACCGGTGGCTGCATTTCGTGTCGGCGGAATTCCGGAAGTGATCCGCGAAAACGAAACCGGCATTCTGGAGGAATTTGGCAACACGACAGCGCTGGCGCGTGGACTCGATCGATTCGCGGATGCGCCTGAGCTTACCCGCGCCATGGGCCAAGCGGGTTTGCACGATGCGGAAACGCGTTTCTCCGCCGCCGCCATCGTGCCGCTTTACGAAGCGATTTACGGCCGCCTAACGACTCAGGCTTGACCGGCGAACTTGAAGAGCAGCAGTTCGCGACTGCCGCCTTCGTAATACAACTGTAGCGCGCCGTCCTGCCCGACGTAATCCTTCGGGACGGCGAAACTGCCGCGTCGGCTGTGGATCTGATGCACGCCCGCGTGGCCACGGATATAGAACTCGCCCCACGCTTCCGCGCAGACGGCGCGGCCTGCTTTTTCGAGGAGAATCTTCTCCAGTTCAATCCGCTCGTGAGCCAGATACGCGATCTCGTGTTCCGCTTCGATCACGGCGTAATTGAGGGGCTGCGCGCGGGTGACACCAGCCGCCGGCAGTTCATTCCAAATCGAACCGACAATTCCCAAGCGCACGCGTGAATCGAAGCCGGCGAGCCGACTCGGTCGCGAACAAGTGCTGAGCGAGAGACTCAACCGGCCATCGGCGCCCGCCTCGACCTCGATCCAAACGTGATCGATTTTCTCCACGAGATCGCTCGTCTCCACCACCACGCGCACAATTTTTCCGCCGACATGCACAAAGGCGTCGTGCCACGAGAGGAGGCGCGACGGTGGACGGCGGCGTGGAGTGGGTTTCGGCAAGCGAACTCACGTTCTCTCAAGACCCCCGGCCTTAAGCAAGCGCTACAGTGGCAGACGCTTTGCGGCGGCTTTCTTTTTCGCCGCCCGGCGGCGTTTGCGGGGCCGCGGCTCCAGCATGGTGCCACGGCATTTGGCCGTCCCGCACAAACAGGCAAATTCCTTTTCCAGCGCCTTCGTCCGCCGCTCCGCCGGCACGATTCTGTAATCGTAAAACAGTTCGTCGCCTTTCTTCAGCGCGCGGATGGCGTCGACAAAAATGCGGTTGTCTTCTTCTGTCGTTTCGCAGTTTGGATCGCACGAATGATTGATCCAGCGCGAATCGTTTCCGCCCTTGGCCGCATCGATCACGTCCCCGTTATCGAGCGAGAAAAGAAAGGTGTGATACGGATCGCTGGGGTCGCGCGGTGCTTCGTCGACCGCAGTTTTCCACGGGATGTGTTTGCCGGTGTACTCGATGATGCGCGCGCCCTTCTTGATCGGAGCGGTGGCATAAACGCCTTTGCCGTGGATGCCAGATCTCCGGACCTCCACCAGCGGCGGTGCGGTGGGCGTTTCCGGTCTGGCGGGAGTCTTTTCGGTCGGCATGGACGCAGAGAATCGCACGCTCGCGGCCATTTGGCTGCGGATCGTCGAATGTTTTTCCTGCGCGGCTCGGCTATCCAGCAGTCAGCGCGGCGCGTTCGTCTTCCAGCGCTCCGCTCTTCTCCAGGAAATAATCGTAGCCACCCGGATACGGCGCGACCTGGCCATTGTGCACGTGCAGCACCTTGGTCGCCAGTTTGCGAATGAAATGCACGTCATGCGAAATGAAGACGAGGGTGCCTTCATACGCGCCCAGCGCCAGGATCAAAGACTCGACCGCGTGGATGTCGAGGTGCGTCGTCGGCTCGTCCATCAGCAGCAAATTGGGCGGATCGACCAGAAACTTGATCAAGTTGAGCCGGCTCTTTTCGCCACCGCTCAGGATGCCGGTCTTTTTGTAGATGTCGTCTTTGCGAAAGAGGAAGGAGCCGAGAATTCCACGCGCCTCGTTTTCCGCGAGCGTCGGCGCCGCATTCATTACTTCCTGCAGGACGGTGTTACTGGCTTCGAGGGTGTCGGCGCGGTGCTGCGAAAAGTATCCGATCTTCGCGTTGTGCCCGAGATTGCGGTTGCCTTTTTGGAACGGGATCACGCCTGCAAGGATCTTGAGCAGAGTGGACTTGCCGGCGCCGTTTGGGCCCACTAGCACGGTGCGCTCGCCGCGTTCCACCATGAGATCGAGCCCCTGGTAAACTTTGTGTTTGCCGTAGGCCTGATGAATCCCCTCCAGCGAAATGGCGCGCTGACCGCCGCGCGGCGGTTGCGGAATATTGAAACGAAACGGCTTCTTCGCCGGGAGCGGTTTCTCGATCTGCTCCATCCGCTCGATCTGTTTCAACTTGCTCATGGCCTGCGAAGCCTTCGACGCGACCTGGCGGAAGCGATCGTAAAATTCACGCAGCCGCGCGATTTCTTTCTGCTGATTATTGTAAGCCGCGAGCTGCTGTTCGTAGTTCGCCTCGCGCTGTTCCAGGAAGGCCGAGTAATTGCCCGTATAGCCGACCAATTTTTGCTCCGCGATGTCGTACACGCTTTCCACCACTTCATCCATGAACTGCCGGTCATGCGAGATCAGCAGGAGCGCGCCGGAGTAATTCTTCAGGTAATCCTGCAGCCACAAGAGCGAGAGGAGATCGAGATGATTCGTCGGCTCATCTAGCAGCAGAAGATCCGGTTCCATCACGAGCAGCCGTGAGAGATGGGCGCGCATCACCCAACCGCCGCTCATCTCCTTCGCCGGCCGCGCGAAATCCGATTCGCGATAGCCCAGCCCGCGCAACATCTTCTTCGCTTTCGCTTCCACCTGCGGATCGCTGAGCGCTTCGTGCTTCGCGTGCGCTTCCAGATACTCCGGACCGCTCACCGTCCCCGCTTTTTCCAGCGTGTGGAGTTCCTTCTCCAGCGCCGGCACTTCGCCCGCGCGACCAGTCGCGATCTCCAGCACGCTCTCGTCGCCCACCGGCTCGCTCTCCTGCGGCAAATAGCCGACCATCGTCCATTCATCCCGCTCGATCGTCCCCGCGTCCGGCGTGTCCTTCTTCAGGATCACATTAAAGAGCGTCGACTTCCCCGCGCCGTTCGGCCCCACTAAGGCGACGCGCTCGCCATAGTTCACCGTCATCGTGGCGTTCTCGAATAGAGTCCGCCCGCCCATGGTTTTCCGAAGGTCGCGAATCGTGAGCATAAAAACAGAAACCGCCGGGCACCCCGGCGGAGGCATACCTTACGGGTGACGCGCTCCTGCCGCAACCCCGCGGGCCCCGCCCAACAGAAGGCAGCACTCGTGACCGCTGATCCTCGGGACCGATTCCTTTACCGCGCTTCCGCAACCGCGTAGCCTGCCTCGCACATGAGTATTTTCATCGAGTTGACCGAGGAGTTTAATCAGGACGGACTTCGCACCATTATTTCCTCCGGCCAAGCCGTCGTCCTCCACCGGCTCGCCATGATGAGCAGGGATGGCGACTGGATCGTACGCGAAAATCAGGCCGCCCTCGATCACATCCTTCTCGTCCTCGAACGTCACGGCGCACGCTATCGCTTCGGCGCGCCACTCGAAGCGCGTTGGCTGGCGGGAGGCTGGAGCGCACATCTGGAGTTTCGCGACCCGAAAGGCCTCCGGGTTCGCACCGATTTTTTTTCCCGGCCCCCGCGCCTTTCCGCTCCTGATCTGGCGCGCCTTTGGGAAGAACAGGAAGGCCGTGAGATCCCGTTTTTGAATCTGCGCGACCTCGTCCTCGTCAAAATGACGCAGCGCGAGAAAGACTATCCGATCATCGGCGAACTCTCCCGCCGGCTGCCCGATCCGGAAAGCCAACTGCTCTTCAGTCGGAGCGCACGCGATCTCCTCCATCTCGCCGCGGCGCATCCCGACCTGACAACTCGGCTGACCGAACAGCGGCCCCTGCTTGCGCTCGCGTCCGGCGGCGAAGAGGAGCCCCTCGGTGCGGCCCTGGATGCCGAGCGACGCCGCCTCATCCGCGCGGACGAGCAACGGTTGGAAGGCTACGCCACGGCCGCGGCCGCGTGGGCGGCGGCATGGCCGAGCCTGTTTCCGCGTCTTTCGGGATTACCGCTGCGCGCCGCACATCGGACGATGTGCGAGGCGGCACAGACGCAATTGCCGTTCCAACCATGAGCACGCCTCCGATCAGCGACCAGTTCTTAAGCGAAGACGATCTCGATCTGCAAAACCTTACCTGGGACGAACTCCTCGCTGAGTGGGACGCCTGGTTACGCGCCGCCAGCAGCACCGACGAAGAAGATGCGGACGTCTACTCCCACGGCGTCTTTCTGCGAGAACCTCGGACCGACAAATAGCTTTCCCGGACGCAAAGGGCACCAATCCGGCGGCGTTTGTTGTTTCCAGGAAACGCGAGGGCAGCCCCGCTGACGCCGGGGAGCTGCGACTTTACCGGCTCCCTGATGCTCTGTAGTCTGGTGAAATCTGATGCGACACGAAACCCAGGTCGATGACATCCGACACTTCATGCGCGAGCTGGGTCTCGCCGTTCGGGAAGAAGGCCGGGTCTACTTTACTGGCGGCGTTTCCGCAGTGCTGCACGGCTGGCGCGAGATGACTATCGATATCGATTTGCGCGCCGACCCCGAGCCAGCCGGCTTTTTCGAGGCGCTCCGTTCGCTCAAGGAAAAGTTGGAGATCAACCTTGAGCTGGCTGCGCCCTCCGACTTCATTCCCGAGCTACTGGGCTGGCGAGATCGTAGCGTCTTAATCGCGCGACACGGTCAGCTCGATTTCTTCCATTACGATTTTTACAGCCAGGCCCTTTCGAAGATCGAGCGCGGACACGATCGCGATCTGGACGATGTGCGCCACATGCTCGGCGCAGGACTAATCGACCCGATAAAGCTCGGGGAATGTTTCGAGCAAATCCGTCCGGTGCTTCTCCGTTATCCCGCCATTGATCCCGATGCCTTCGCTAGGAAAGTTTTCGCCTTCACCAGGAAATGAGTGGCCTCTCGCTAAAATCTTTCCAGCGACTCCCAGGAGGCGAATATCTCCAGGAAGGCCTCTCGGATTTGGCTGCCGGCCGAGAATCAGTTCCCTCCTTCCTCCTCGCCATTGCATCGCAGCGGCTCTCCGCCGCGGGATTACCGCTGAACGGGGCGCTTCCTTCCGATCCAGAGTTGGGTCTCTACCGAATGCTGCGTGCTGCTCATGGCGACGACGCCCACAGTCAGTTCAATGCCGCCCTGCGGCGTCTCACCAGCTTTTGCCAAACGCTGGAGCGGTCCGGTTAGGGGCACCCGGCGCTCCTTCACGTCTGCGGATCAACCCCGCTCCCCTGAAATCGCGCGCCAGGTCTGGAATTCAAATCCGTCACCTTGATTGGGCGCGGCTCCGGGCCTTATCGCCAGCACTCCAGCCGCAGCCCAGCGATCCGGCCGAACTCGCGACTATTGGCGGAGACGAGCACCAGATTCAAAGTCAGCGCATGAGCCGCGATCGATAAATCGTAGGGCCCGACCGGCGTGCCGGCTGCCTCCAATTCTGACCGCAGAAGGCCCGCGCGGCGGGCCGGTGCCAAATCGAAAGCTAGAGCCGGAATCACGTCGAGCAGCTTCTGCACTTTCGCCATCTCTCCCTTCGGATCGCGAGCGCGAGCGGCTCCCCCGAAGAGTTCGAAGCTGGTCCCGGCGGATAATGCGCAATCGTCCGGCGCCAATGTCTCCAATCTCGCGATCACCGCCGGCAAACCCCTAAGCAAATCGATGCACGTATCGGTATCGAGAAGGTATTCCCAAAATGACGCTGCCTAAAGTTGCGGCACCGGCGGAAGGCTTCCCTGTTCCGGCCGTCGAAACCTGCGATCAGTCACCCGAATCTGCTTGAAGAAATTCCGCGGCCAGCGCCGTTTCGACTTCGGCTCGAGAATGACCGCGTTGCCCTTCTTGTGAATGAACACCTCGGTGCCCTCGAACCGATATTCCTTGGGCAAACGGACAGCCTGCGAACCGCCGGTGGTGAAAAGCTTCGCCGTTTCCATGTACTTACCGTGACTACATTCCCTCGCCGACGTCAATCACTCCATTCGGCCGCCGATGCCAAAGACGCCTTCTCCGAAACCAGAGCCGCCTGAGCGATTCCATCTGATCGCAACGTTATGACTCATAGTCCAAAGAGCGATCGTCCATGACCCGCTCACACTTCGTGGCATGGCGACGGTCTCTTGGGCGCACCTCCTAGCGACACCGTCGCGGCGCGATGCTCGTGCTGAGTGGCTCTCCTCTTGCTTCGGAGAGAGCCATATCGCCATGGCCACGCTAATCACCCCCATCAACAAACGCTCCGCCAACTCTGGCGAAAAGCGCTTCGCAGAGCGCCTGGAATCGCACCTCGAAGACGACTACCTCTGCTGGCACGACGTGCCGATCGGGCCCAAGCGCCTTCATCCCGACTTCGTAATCTTGCATCCCCGACGCGGATTGATCGTTCTCGAAGTTAAAGATTGGAAGCGGGAGACCTTGCGACAGATCGACAAACATCACGTCGATCTCGTCACCACCTCTGGCGGGCTAACGAGAGTTTCGAATCCTATCGATCAAGTTCGGCAATACGCGCACGCCGTCGTGGACCGACTTGGCACCGACCCGCAGCTAAAGGACCGCTCCGGAAAATACGAAGGCCGTCTCTGTTTCCCTTACGGCTATGGCGTTGTCCTGACCAACATTACCCGTCGGCAATTGAACGAAGCCATCTCGGAAGACGACCAGGACTTGGTCCTGTCACCGCGCCTCGTCATCTGCAAAGACGAAATGACTGAGTCGTCCGATCCGATGGAATTTCAGGAACGTCTCTGGGGAATGTTCCAATATCAGTTCGGTCAGCCGCTCACCTTCCCGCAGATCGAACGCATTCGCTGGCATCTCTTTCCCGAGATTCGAATCCACGCGGTCCAGCGCGATTTTTTTGCGATCTCGCCCACATCGGAAACACCAGAGGCTGCGATCCCTGATCTCATTCAGGTCATGGATCTTCAGCAGGAACGGCTTTCGCGCAGCCTCGGCACCGGACATCGCGTCATCCACGGCGTCGCTGGCTCCGGCAAAACCCTCATCCTCGGCTACCGCTGCCTGCACCTTGCTGAGACAGCGCAGAAACCGATCCTCGTCCTCTGTTTCAACATCACCCTCGCCGCCCGACTCCGCGCGTTTATCGAGGAACGCGGGATCGCGGACAAAGTGCACGTCCATCACTTCCATGGCTGGTGCAAGACACAGCTTCAGACCTATCACGTCGAGCTTCCGAAGTCGGACGAAGCGATCTGGGAAAGATACGTTGAGGCCGTCATCAACGGGGTGGAACAAGGGTATATTCCGCGTGCGCAATACGAGGCCGTCATGATCGACGAAGGCCACGATTTCGCGCCCGAGTGGTTCCAACTCGTCGTGGAAATGATCGACCCAGTGAGCGATTCGCTTCTTCTCCTCTACGATGATGCGCAATCGATCTATCAAAAAACCAGTCGTCTAAAATTCAGCCTCTCCAGCGTCGGCATCAAAGCGCCCGGCCGCACCACCATTCTCCGGCTCAACTATCGGAACACGCGAGAGATCCTCGACTTCGCCTATCAATTCGCCCGCGCCTTTCTCCCGCCAGCGAGCGCCGATGAAGATCACATCCCCTTGATCGAACCGGAATCCGGCGGCGTCTCCGGTCCCAAACCCGCCTTCCGGCGCAAGGTCAGCATCGATGCCGAGATCGACTTTGCGGTCAGGTGCCTGCGCAGATGGCACGAAGCCGGCGAACCTTTCGGCGAGATGGCCATCATCTCCGCAACCAAACTTCATGGCCAGCTCATGCAAAAGCGTCTGCAACGCGAAAGACTCCCGCATCTCTGGATGTCCTCTCGCGAAAATAAAGCCGCCTACAATCCTGGCCACGCGCAGATCAGCGTCCTCTCGATGCAGAGCAGCAAAGGTCTGGAATTCAAATCCGTCATCTTGATTGGGCTTGGCCATTTGGCGAGAGGCCAGGAGGAAACTGAGCGCGCCAAGCTCCTCTACGTCGGCATGACCCGCGCCCGCCACCGCCTGCTTCTGACCGCATCCGCGGAGAACCCAATCACCGAAAAGCTGGCCGCGATCGCCGCGTGAGTCGTCGGGCGCTGTTGCGTTTCAAACTGAGCAATTAGGCGCTACAGACAGACCGCAGCGACACAGGTAGGCAACGATAGCGTCAAATTCCAGCGGATCACGCGTCTTGTCGGCAGAAGAGCCACGCGGAACGAAGAGAACGGTTCCAAATCGTGCGCGAGTAAGGAGAACGCGATATTTGTTCCGAATGAACTCCTGCTCGCCACCAACTCGTTCGAGTCGCCACTTCACACCGTGCAGCTTTCGAAATTGCCAGCCGCTACCCTCCTGACTTGGAATCAAGTCGCCGCCCCAACAGACTCCGGACCAGTCCAGTTCCAAGCCTTGGCATTCAAATTCGGTAGCGGCAACTTCAAGTTGGTTGCTCGATCGGATGTCACCGTCGGGCCGCAAAAACCAATCAGGGTATTTGAGGCTATTTCTGAACTCACGTTTCAACTCGATGCCTTCGGCGCGAAGGCGAATGGCGCCGGAACTAGCAACGAATCCGATGCGGCTTCCGTCCCCTGCGAAATCGCGCAAGAGCCGGCGCGCGGCACTCAAATCGCGCGCAAGGAGAATCGGGAATTCAGCGAGTTCGGGCATCAGTCGTGCAGCTGCATCAGGTTGCCAATTCAAAACGTGATTCACCCACTCCGCATACCGCTCGGCACGCAGACACCGTTTGGCGACACTCAGATGCAGCGCGGGGTGGGTCTGATATCGAGATTCGGAGGAAGTGCATGTGCGAAGAGCGTTTGTCCCGCCACGCTCGCGCCACCTTGCAAAGCTTCCGGTGACACCCACGTCGTCCAGCGTTCGACTGACGTCGAGAGCGCACGGCCCCACGCGCCCAAACCAGCTTCCCCTGTGTGGATTTCCTGACCGCCCCCAACGAGTGCTACGATAACGCACCACGCGGGACAGCGTTCCATCACGCGCAACAAAAAGTCGGGTTCGGAATGAGCCTCCGCCAGTATTGCGTCGCGCTGCTCGATTGTGAGTTGCGCTCTCTGAATGCGCTTACCGAGTCCACCCGCAACTTTATCGGCCGTCCATACGCGCTGCGCTTCATCGAAAATGACGACTTGTTGCGGCGGAGGGCGTTTTGCTGGGTCTAACAGGTGCTCCAAAGCAAAGCGGTGAACGTTCTCCACGGGCGCACTGAGATTGTGTCCTATCTCTCGGCGCTCGCGCCGTGCGGTTGTCCGATTGAGCGCGAGCGCTGCGTTCAGAACATCGAGCAACGGCTGATTGCCGCTCGCAAAAGTAGCAGTGCTCGCCGCAGCTTCGATCATCGCAGGCGAGTATGCGGCATGGAGTCCGACTAATGTCTTTCCTGCGCCCGGAACGCCGGTGACAAAGCAGATCGAACGCAGGCTGCCCGCGCGGGATTCGCGGACGATGTCGAAGATGCAGTCAAGAGCATCAGCGGTGTTGTCCGCGTACGCGTGGCTGATCTCGCTAACGTCATGAGCTTCGAATAGCCGTTGTGCTTCGGCGATGACGGTTCGTGTTGGCTGCGCTTGGGACGAGTCCCAGCGCTCCAAGTCGAGCGGATGGCTGCCGGTGACGAGCAGGCGTTCGTGAGCCGTGCTTAATGCAACAGAGAGCGTCTGAGCATTTGCGAACAACATTCGCTGCACGATTCGATGCCTATCTTCGTAGTCTGCGTTTGGCATCCTGGCCGGTTCTGGAGCAGCTGTCGCAACGAGTAACGGTGCGATCGGAACCGCCTCGCTCTCGCGGTGGAAATCGCGAAGATTCCAGCAATATTCGCGAAGCTGCCACTTGTCGGGAGCAAGGAACTCCGTCGCGCCGACCTTAAACTCAATCGCGATGATGCCAGCCCCGTCCAAGAGCACAGCGTCGAGGCGCTTCGGCCGCCCCGGAATCTGATATTCAAGCAACAGTCCCCAAACCGCCGCCGTTGGCACCTGCTGGCAGAGCTGCGCGAGAGAGTGCTGAAGAACCCGAGCTTGCTCCAGCCAAGCGGAATGTTGATCCGCCCTGAGATCGAAGCCCATTCCAGCGACGCCGGTCGTCAGATCTAGCATCAGGGCGGACAGTTCCGCTGCAAGAAACTCGACGACTGTTGCTCGATAAAATGCCGCCATCACTCACTCGCTCATTCCGAGGAGCCAGGCCGAGCTGACGCCAAGCGCCTTCGCCATTCCCCGAACTTCGAGGTCCAGCACGCATCTCGCTCCTATTTCGATCTTGGAAATTCCCGCGCGATCAATGCTCACGCCGAGGCGGGCCAGCTTGCCCGAAAGCTGATCTTGCGTGAGTGGCGGTTTTTGGCGGAGACGGGCCTTTCGGACTCGTTCTCCAACGATGTTCATTGATTCTGGCACGCGTTACCGGGCGAACGCTACCAGGACAATGTGGACTGAGTGTTCCAATCGGGAACGCCGCGTTCTGGACGGGAACGCGAATTCTGCGGCACACATCAATCATCAAAGTGGGTACTGAGTACTGTGGATCAGCGGCTACTTCAGAGAGACGCGCGGCGGAGTCGATGAGTTTTGAGCTTGCTCCTGTGGCCAATCCTGGCCAGGTCATTACGCCCACATGGGCAAGCAAATCAGCATCACTTTGGACAGCCTCGACGTGGGGCAATTACTCGACGGGCTCCGTCTGCGGGCCGAGTCGTGGCGTAAAACGGCAGAGTATCTGGAATCAGGCTACGTGGCTGATGACGCGTTTATCTGCGAAGAATGCAGTTCTGATTACGAGGCTACTTGTATTGCCGAACACTACGAAAAGATCGTCGCAACGATCGAGGAGCAGGTTGCCCGACAGGATCGCGGGTGAGAGTCGATGGCTTTTTCTGGCACGGGTGTCCCAAGCCGAAGCATGCGCCGTTGCCGAAAAATCGCGCGGAATGGTGGGCGGCGAAGCTGGCGGGAAATCGGGAGCGCGATCGGCTGGTGACGCGCACTTTGCGCAAAGCCGGCTGGCGGGTGCTGCGGGTGTGGGAATGCGATCTGACGAGGAAGAATTGGCCGCGCGTCGCGGGACGAATTGTCCGGACTCTTCAGATGGCTGACCTTCCAAGAAAGCGAAAAGGCTGAAGCAGATGCCGGGCGACGAACCGCCCAAGGCATCTGCCGGAGAATTCTTCCAACCCTTAAACGGCTATCCCGGACCCACGTATGCACCGGAATTTCCCGTCGGCACAAGCTGGCGACGCGCGCCGATTACGTGGCGCGGATCAGCGCCCGTGATGGCTGCGGCCGTGATAGCCGCGCCGCCCGTAGACGCGCTGGTAGCCGTAGGCGTGAAACCGGGGCCCGTAATAGGCATAGCGGGGGTAGACCACGATCCGCACCACGGGCGGCGGGACGTAGTAAACCGGCACCGGCGGGGTGTAATTGGCGCGCGGGGCGGGCGCATACTCCGGTTCCACCATTTCCGTACCGGCGCTGGCGCGGGGAACGGCCGTGAATCCAACGGCGCAGACCGCCAGTGCCATGAGACCAGTTTTTTTCCAAATCATAGATTCCTCCCAGTTGAGTTGACGATTGAACCAGCAAAACGCTTGGGAGTTGCAGAAAGAGGCGGGGCGGGCGTCAATAAAAATGAAGAGATTCCGGGAATTCCTCGCCCGATCTTCGTCGATGCGCCGCCGCGCGGGGCCGCGTTATCCTGCGCCGATGAAGAAAGCATTTCGCATCGTTCCCTTGTCCACCGAGGTCGCAGAGGCGGCGCGAAAGATTGCAGCCGCCGGTCAGCCGGATCATCGGGTCGTCGTGGCCGAATCGCCGAACGCGTTTCCCTGCCGTCATTGCTTGCGCTGGGCAGCGCCCGGCTAAACGATGATTCTGTTTCCCTACCAATCCATACCCGCCGATCGGCCTTACGCCGAGAGCGGACCGATCTTCGTCCGTCAGGAAGCGTGCGAAAGATATTCCGCGGAGGATGAATATCCCGCCGCCTTCCGCGAGGGTCGCGTCGTTCGCGGCTACAATTCCCGCTATGAAATGATCGCTGCGGAGGCGGCGGGCAACAAGCCGGAGGAGTTAATCGAGAAGATGCTGGACGATCCCGACGTGACTTTCCTGCAAGTGCGAAGCGTGACCCGGGGTTGCTTCACGATGAAGGTGGAGCGCACCTGATCCGCGGGCACCTTCGGTATCGGATTACTCAGCGAAAAGCGGTGGCCGCCTCGCGCCGTGCCAGAAAGGCAGAATTGTCACAACGCTCGCCGCCTCTTCGCACACGTAGAAAACCAAAAACGGCGCCAGCGGCATCCTGCGAATACCCCGCACTTTGTCATGAAAAGCGAAACGCTGCGGCATCGCGTCCAGACTCAGGGCGTGATCGACCAGCTTTTCGCCCAACCGAAACGCGGCGTCCCGGTCATCCTGCGCCACGAACTCAACGATTTCCTTCAGGTCGGCGAGCGCGCCGTCAGTGATCAGGACTTTGCAGTCAGCGCGGAAGCAGAGCCTTAACTTCGTCGATTGGCCGGACACGACCGGCGGACACATCTTCCAATCCGCGGTTCAGTGACGCTTCCAGAGCGACGTCATCGAGCGCAGCGTCAGCGGCAAATAACTCGGCCGCCAGGAGTGCTTTGTCTTGCGCGCCCAGATGCGATATGGCCGTCCTGATTTCCTGAAGCGTGCTCATCGTTAACAAGGATTATAATCAGATGGCGTCCGGGCCTCAAGCGTCGACATGTGACAACGAACAATCGGAATTCGGTGCCTGATCTTCGTCGATGCGGCCAGCTCGATGATCGACTTACTGTGCGGGCGTGAAGAATAATTATCCCGGTATCCAGAGTGACCAGATGAAGACAACAAGCCCCGCGCTAGAGCTGCTGCCCCCAACCGAAACGATGTATCGCGCGCTCTGCGCCCGCGATTCGAGCTTTGAAGGGATCTTCATCGCGGGTGTGCGCACCACCGGGATTTTTTGCCGGCCGACGTGTAGCGCGAAGAAGCCGGCGGCAGAAAACGTGGAGTTCTTCGCCACCTCATCGGAAGCGCTGCTCGGCGGCTACCGGCCGTGTCTGCGGTGTACGCCGATGGATCCGACGCAGCGGCCGCCGGAGTTGATCGAGCGTTTGCGGGCAGAGGTGGAAAAAGCGCCCGGTGGAAGAATTACCGACAAAGAATTGCACGCGCTCGCGATCGATCCTTCGACCGCGCGGCGGCAGTTCAAGCGTCATTATGGGATGACTTTCCAGGCGTATCACCGCGCGCGGCGGATGGGACTCGCCTTGCGCAATGTGCGCAAAGGCGCGCGGGTGGATGAGACGCAACTCGATAGCGGGTTCGATTCGGCGAGCGGATTTCGCGAAGCTTTTACGCGCATGTTTGGCGATCCGCCGACGGCGGCGAAGGAGCGCGATTGTTTATACGCGGAGCGAATCGAGACGCCGCTCGGCATGATGGTGGCGATCGCGGATGACGAAGGTTTGCGTTTACTGGAATTCGCCAGCCGGCGCGCGCTCGAGCGTGAGATCGGAATTTTGCGGAAGCGGCTGAATGCGTCCGTCGTGCCCGGCGAGCATCGCTATTTGAAACAAATTCGGAAGGAACTGGCGGAATACTTCGCCGGCGAGCGTTTGAATTTTACAGTGCCGATCGCGCCGATCGGTTCGGAGTTCCAAGTGAAAACCTGGAAGACCCTGCGCGCGATCCCGCCGAGCGAAACGCGGTCCTATGGCTGGATGGCGGAGCAGCTAAAAGTGCCGGGCGCGCAGCGCGCTGTTGGGCGCGCCAACGGCACGAACATGCTTTGCCTCATTATCCCGTGTCATCGCGTGATCTGTGCGGATGGCACGCTCTGCGGTTACGGCGGTGGACTCTGGCGGAAGCGCTGGCTGCTCGAGCACGAGCGCAAGTTTGCGAAGGCCTAGCGTTTCACCCACCAGAAAAATCAGCCGATTTTCTGCGCCACGATTTCGAGGAACATCGGCGTGGTGAACCACGAACCTTCATCCGCTTCCGCTTCCTCAAATTCGCGCCGCATATCGTCGCCTGCTTCGGCTGTGATCCGGCCCAATTCCTGCAGACGCGCGATATTGATCTCGATGAAACTCTTCGGCCATTGCCAGGTGTAATCACGGGGCGAAACGGTGCGCACGTGCGGGCGGATCTCGATCACGCGGAAGCCTGCTTCGCGCAGCAGAGCCGGCAAGGCTCGGGCCACATTTGGTTCACCGCCAGAAGCTCGCCAGCTTTCCATCACCTCGCGGGTGAACTTTTCCAACGCAGGTTTGATCGGCATGACGCGGAAGGTTTCGTAATCGCTGTACTCGTGGAAAATGGCGAGCCCGCCCAGACGCAACGCGCCGACAATATTCGCGATCAGCTTCTCCGGCGAAGCGACAAACGACGCCACCCAGCGACACCAACTGGCATCAAAGCCGAGCTCGCCTAGCGACTGCTCCATCAGGTCACCTTCGCGCAATTCCACGTTTGTGAGGCCGCGCCGCGCGCCACGCTCGCGCGCGGCGGCGAGAAAGCGCGCCGAGCGTTCCATCCCTACGACCGCGCCCTCCGGGCCAACGATTTCCGCCAGATCGGCCGTGGCGTAACCGGGCCCCGCGCCGACATCAACGACGCGCCATCCATTCGTGATCCCGGCACGATGCCAGCAATCAATCACGACCGAACGCCAGACGCGGTGCTGCAGGCCGAGGCGCGCGATCTCTTCATCGTGCGTCCCGAGGACGTAATCGGTTTCACGCAAATTCGTGGACATGAGAGAAGATGGCCGCGGAGCGGCGCTTCGCCTACGCCGATTTTCGGGCGCAGAACTTAGATGCGCTTGTTTATTCTCCCGGTTCGATCAATCGCAGCTTCGGAAAATAGGTGGAGTAATAGCCACGGTCGCGAGTGACCAGAGCGTCGGCATGTGCTTCCGCATGGCCTGCTATCAAAAAATCCGCGAGCATCCGTGTTTTGGGCCTACCACTGCGCCGGCAGTAGCGCACATAGGCGTCACCGGCAGCGTGCAGATCGTCCCAAGAAAACGCGACCAAGCCGAGATGCATGTCTTCCAGCAAGCGCTTCAGCTCTCCCGCAGTTTGGCTGTAGGCTGCCAGTTCCGCGATTACCACCGGACAAACAATCAAGGCGCCGCGGCGGTGGCAATCATCCAGAGCAGCAATGGAGGGATCGGTGAATTTCGTAGGCGGTCCGAGCAGATCAATCAGGACATTGGAATCGAGCGCACTGATCATGGAGGGCCAACCTCCTCAGGTCGAATCGGGCCCCGTAATTCCTTCAGCGCGACCTCGGAATTTTTCCAGGGCGCCTTCCGCCTACATCTGCCTTTGAACTGGGCAAAGAAACTTTTCTCCGAAGCTTTCGAGACCACGAAAGTGGAGTCCTTGCTCAAGCGAATCGAGAGCTTTGCCCCTGGGACCAAAGCCAGGGCTTTCCGGATCTTGATCGGCACGGTGATCTGACCCTTGGAACTGATGGTCGTCGTCATCGCTTTACCTGATCAGTAAACCTAAAAAAGTAAAGAATCGACAGAAGCTTCCGATTTTCGGACTCAGAATTTAAGGGCGAAAAACACCGCACCGACGATGAACCCGTAGCTGACGAGGTAATTCCATTTCATTGGGCACGCGGGCGCCGGAGCGCTCGCCGGCGGCCTAGTGCTCGGGATGGGTTTGCTCATGCCGGTCTTCTACGGCGCGTTTGGGTTCGTCTTCGGCGCGATCAGCGCCGCGCTTTACAATCTCATTGCACGTTGGGTGGGCGGCATCCAGGTGGAAGTGGAATAAGACAGCGCGGACGGTCCCTCCGGGGAGCGCAGGCTGCTAGCCTGCAGTTTCCGGCAGCCTGCCGGAAACATCTGCCGGGGGCTCGCGCAAAACCCTGGAAACGATCGTCCAATGGACTCAGAATGTCGCGGAAACCTGCTGCGACCCGCGGGCTGGTAGCCTGCGCAACCCGGGCATGGCACCGCCGCCCTCGCAAGAACTCTGGGGAGCGCATGCTGGTTTCGGCATTCTGCCGAAACGCACTTCCTCCAAGTTCTCGCATTGAGACCGACTTTAGGCTTCGAGGAAAGTCCGCGATGGCAGAATGCCATCGCCGGCATGCGCTCTCCAGAGTTCTTGCGCCGCGCCTCTCTTTGCTCCGGAGGCGTTTGCTCGCGAAGGACGCCTCTGGTTAAATCAACGGCTCTATGAAACCACGCAAAGCGGCAGTCGTTTTCATCTTCATCACGGTCACACTCGATATGCTGGCGCTTGGTTTAATTGCGCCGGTGTTACCGAAACTGGTGCTCAATTTTCTCGGCGGCGATGCTTCCTCAGCGGCGAAGTGGTTTGGAATTTTCGGAACCGTCTTCGCGTTGATGCAGTTCTTCTTTTCGCCGGTGCTCGGGGTGCTGTCGGATCGGTTCGGGCGGAGGCCGATCATTCTCGCTTCAAACCTCGGCCTCGGACTCGACTACATCGTGATGGCGCTGGCGCCCACGATTGGCTGGCTTTTTCTCGGGCGCGTCATTTCTGGAATTACAGCCGCGAGCATCTCGACGGCGATGGCTTACATCTCCGATGTGGTGTCGCCGGAGAAGCGCGCTGGCGCGTTCGGGATGATCGGCGCGGCGTTTGGTGTCGGCTTTATTCTGGGGCCGGCGCTAGGCGGCTTGTTAGGCACTTCTGATCCGCGGCTGCCGTTTTGGGTGGCGGGCGGGTTGAGTCTCTTGAATGCGGCCTACGGATATTTTTTCTTGCCGGAATCGTTGCCGAAGGAGAAGCGGCGACCGTTCGCCTTACGACGCGCCAACCCAGTCGGCTCGCTCGTTTTGCTGCGCTCGCATCCGGAATTATTCCAGCTCTCGGTTATCCAGTTCATCGGCTACCTGGCGCACGAGGTCTTCAACGTCTGGGCGCTCTACGCGATTTTTCGCTACGCGTGGAATGAAGGCATGGTGGGCCTCTCGCTCGCACTCGTCGGAGTTTGTTCGGTGGCGATTTCCGCCGGGATGGTGGGCCCAATCGTGGCGCGGTTGGGCGAACGGAAGACGCTTTATGTGGGACAATTTTTCGGTGGGATCGGAATGGTTCTGGCCGGTATTGCGCGGACGGGGCTGGGCTATTTCGGATCGATCCCCGTGATGATGATGTGGACGATCTCTGGGCCGGCCGCGCAAGGCATGATGACGCGGCGTGTACGCGAATCGGAGCAGGGCGAATTGCAAGGCGCGATCAGCAGTCTGCGCAGCTTGTCGGTGATCATCGGTCCCGGCTTGTTCACGTTTACGTTCGCCTATTTCATCAACCCAGCGCGGGGATGGAATCTGCCGGGAGCGCCTTGGTATCTGGGCGCAGCGCTACTCTTCGTGGCGATGTTAATGTCGACGCGGATTCCGAAATTGCCGGAAGGGAGCGGTCCTGACATGCCAGCACTGCCGGGAAACCCGGAAGTGCTCTCGGCCGCCGCGCCGCCCGAATAGGCGCGCGAGGCAACGTGCGGCCGAGCTTGTCAGGCGCGGTCAGGTTGCGCAAACTCATCGACCATGCCGCGACTCCAGAAACAAAAATATCACGACATCGAACGCATCATCGAATTCGATTTCGTCCGCGCCACCGAAGCGGCGGCTCTAAATTCACTCCAGTGGCTCGGCCGCGGCGAAAAGGAGCTGGCGGACAAGGCGGCCTGTGACGCGATCCGCGGGATGTTCGATCTCATGAACATCTGCGGCGAGGTCGTGATCGGCGAAGGGA
>JBDUAH010000176.1:0-5470 GCA_040004745.1 Chthoniobacterales bacterium
TGGCTTTTTGGATCCTCGAAATCTCGACCATCGTCTTCATCATTTACTCCTTCGAGTACTTCCTTGGCGGCCAAATGTTCCCGGTCGACATCATGCCCGCGGGCGTCCAGGCAGTGATGAAATGGCTGCCGTTCTATTACGAACTCTTCTGCCCAATTGCGATCTTCCTCGAGCGCCTAAAGGGCGCGGCGATGGCTGAAGCGCTTTTGATCCAGGCTGGATGGCTGCTCGCCACTTGGGCCACCGCGCATTTCATGTGGCGGCGCGGGCTCGGACACTATCAAGCGGTGGGTGGCTGAGCAGGTTCGGCTTTATCGAGTGGCGGGCGCAGCCACCCGCGCTACAACCACTGCGCCTAGAAAGAATAGCGCTGCGCTGTAACCGAAAGCCACCGCCGTTCCAAACGCAGTCCAGAGCAAACCGACGACGATGCTGGAGATGAAATCTCCCACGCCGTTCACGGTCGCGAGGACTCCGAAGGCCATGCCGTGATGACTCTCTTCGGCCAACTCCGCGCACATCGAATCTTCCAGCGTCTCTTCGATCGCGATGTAGATGCCGCCGAGGATAAAAATGGCGCCCATCGTCCAGATGGCGACTGGCAAGACGATGATCGCCAGCGTCATCACGCAGCCGAGGGCGTATCCGCCGGCCAGCACCAAGTTCTTCGGCATCCGATCGCCCAGCCAACCTGAGACAAAAGAAAAGCCCGCGTAAAAAATATTATGCAGCACGTAGAGCGTGACTGCGACGCTAGCCGCGCGGCCAATCCCAAGCGTGGGTGTGAGCTTCTGCGTGGCGAGCAGGATCAACATCGAGTGCGCAAAATCTCCCGCTCCGAACAACCCGACGGCCACGAGGAATTTCCGGTATGGCTTGGGCAAAAGACGCAGGCGTTCGCCGAAGGAAATGTGCGGCACGGGCGCGCGGTCCTTTTCTTTCACCAGAAACGCGATCACGCCTGCGGCCAGCAATCCTGGCACCAGCGTCCAGGCAAAAAGCACGCGGTAGTTGTGCTGCGTCGCTTCGAGAATCAGGAGCGCGGTGAGCGGGCCGACGATGGCGCCAATCGTGTCCATCGCGCGCTCCAGACCGAAGGCGCGGCCGTAGGCTTCGCGCGGAACCGACGCGGCGAGCAACGCCTTTCGCACCGGCGTGCGCACTCCGCGCCCGAGCCACGCTCCCGCACGGGCGAAAAGCACGTGCCATGCGTTCGTGGCCAAGCCGAAAGCGGCGGTGCCCAGCGCTGTCGCCAGATAACCGACAACTGCGATCGGCTTCCGCCGCCGCAAGCCATCGGTGTAATAGCCCGACGCCATCTTCGCAAAACTGGCCAGGCCATCGGAGACGCCTTCGATGATGCCGAGCCACGCGGCCGCCACGCCTAACGAGGCCAGGAAAGCGGGCATCGCCGCGGTCGCGATCTCATGCGACCAATCGCTGAAGAGCGACGCCAGTCCGACACCCAGAACGGTGCGGTTCAGCCACGCGCGTTTCTTCGTAATCGTGCTCGTGCTCGCGCTCATGCTCGAAAAATCCCAACGCTATAGAATCCGAGCACGAGCATGAGCACGAGCACGATTACGAGAGAATGGCGCCGCGATTTAGTTGGCTGTGATAGGCAACCCGGCTTCCTTCCACGCGCCCATTCCGCCGGCCATGGACTTCACGTTGGTATAGCCCATCTTCTGCAGACTATCGGCCACAAGAGCCGACCGGCTTCCGCCGCCGCAATAGCAGACGATGGGCTGGTTCAAATCCGGCGCCTCTTCCTCTATCTCGAGTTCGATGATTCCGCGGCTTAAATGACGCGCGTTTTTCGCGTGGCCCGCGCGCCAATCGCTCTCCTCGCGCACGTCGATCAAGAGCGCGCCTCCGTCCTCCGTCTGCTGTCGCGCATCTGCGGGGGAGATCTCGGTAATCCGCTGCTTTGCATCGGCGACCAACTTCTGGAAACGGTTCGGCTGTGTCATGGCGGCAGCGTCAACCGCGACCGACCAATGTCAAAAGAACGCCTACTCGTAACGCAACGCTTCGATCGGATCGAGGCGGGACGCGGTTCGCGCCGGATAGAATCCAAAGAAAACTCCGACCGCCGCACTAACCAAGAACGCTACCGCGATCGAGCCAAACGAAATCAGCGTCGGCCAATTCGCGACCACAGAAAGAATCTGCGAAGTCACTAATCCCAGCGCGATTCCAATCAAACCGCCAACGGAGCTCAACGCCAGCGCTTCGATCAAAAACTGCGTGAGGATATCACGCCCATGCGCGCCCACCGCCAAACGGACGCCAATCTCCCGCGTCCTTTCCGTCACGCTCACCAGCATGATGTTCATGATCCCAATCCCGCCCACGACTAACGACACGCCGGCGATCGCACCGAGGAGCAAAGTCATCACTCGTGAAGTCGCGGTGGCGGCTTCCGCGATTTCCTCCTGATTGCGCACCGTAAAATCATCGTCGCGTCCTTCGCGGATGTTATGACGCTGCCGGAGAAGCGAAATGATCTGTTGCTGCGCGGGAGCGAGATCACGCTGATCCGCCACCTGCACATTCATCGACCGCAAAGTGGTGCCACCGGTGACGCGTTTCAGCGCGCTCGTGAAGGGCATTACCACGATGTCGTCCTGGTCCGTTCCTTGCGTGCTCAACCCTTTCGAACTCAGCACGCCGGTGATGATAAATGGCACATTCTTGATCCGCAAAACCTGACCAATCGGATCTTCCCCACCAAAAACCTGCTTCGCGGTCGTGCTGCCGATGACGCAAATCTTGTTCGCGCTCCGCACATCCTGCGCGGTGAAAGATGTCCCACTCGCCAGCGCCCATTGCCGGATATCGAAATACTCCGCCGACTCTCCGTAGATGCGCGTGAACCAGTTCTGATTTCCTGCCGCCACCTGCGAGGTGGAAACGACTTCCTCGCTGAGCGCGATCACACCCGGCACTTCGCGGCGGATGGCTTCGGCGTCTTCCATTTTCAAAGTGCCCGCGCTTCCCCAGCCGGTGCGGATGCCGCTGGCCGTCGTGCTTCCGGAAAAAATCAGAATCACGTTCTCGCCCAGACTCGCGATCTGCGCTTCCACCTGCGCTTTCGCGCCGTTTCCGATTCCCACCATCGCTACGACCGCGCCCACGCCGATAATGATTCCCAGCGCCGTCAGAACCGAGCGCAGCTTGTTCCGCCGCAAGGCAAGGAAAGCCACTTTCACGGTAGAGTCGAGTTTCACGCTGCGTCCTCCTCGGCGGCCTGCGCTTGCAAGCGGATGCGTTCGGCCGCGGCATCGAGCCGCGCACTAACGAGTTGATCACTCCGCACTTTGCCATCGCGCATCACGATGTTGCGCCGCGCGTAGGAGGCGATGTCCGGCTCGTGCGTGACCATGATGATCGTGATCCCGCGGTTATTGAGCTGCTGGAAAATATCCATCACTTCCATGCTCGTCCGGCTATCGAGATTGCCCGTCGGCTCATCGGCCAACAACACCTCAGGATCGTTCACAAGCGCGCGCGCGATCGCGACTCGCTGTTGCTGGCCGCCGGAAAGCTGGCTCGGATGATGATCTTCCCGACCGTGCAAACCGACCGCCGCGAGCACCGAATCCGCCTTCGTGCGCAACTGTGCATTCGTGAGCTGACGCATGCCGTAGAGCAGCGGCAGTTCCACATTCTCTCGCGCCGTTGTGCGCGGGAGCAGATTAAAACTTTGGAACACAAAACCCAGCTTGCCGTTTCGGATGTCGGCTAATTGATCGCGCGCCAACTGCGACACATCCGTGCCATCCAGAAAATAACGGCCGCGCGTTGGCCGATCGAGACAGCCAAGCAAATTCATGAGCGTCGATTTGCCAGAGCCGCTCGAACCCATGAGCGCGACGAATTCGCCTTGATGAATTTCAAGGGAAACGCCGCGCACCGCGTGCACTTCCATCTCGCCGGATCGATAGGTTTTGTGCACGTCGTCAAGACGAACGACGGCGCTGTTGCTCTCGTTAGGCATCCGCTCGTTCCTAAAATCCGCGCCGGCCGCCACCGCCGCTGAATGGATTGGCGGTTTGCGCTTTCGCTTTGCCAGGCGCAAGCGCAGCCGTCACTACCCGATCGCCTTCCCGTAAACCCTCCGTCACTTCGGTGAAAACGCCGTCGCTGATTCCAGTCTTGATCTGCACTGCTTGGGGATCCCCGCCGCTCTTCGCGAGAAGGTAAACGGTCCGCGTGGCGCGCTTTTCGCCGGGCTCACCACCGCCACCTTTCGCACGGTCACCCCCTCGCTGACGACCGCCACCACCAGTAGTGCCCCGCGCCGCTGCTTTCGCGGTGGCAGCTTTGTCGTCCGCCGGGCGGAATCGCAAAGCGGCGTTGCTCACTTTTAGCACCTCATCCTGATGCGCCGCGATGATGGAGACGTTCGCGGTCATGCCCGGCTTTAATTTCATTTCCGGATTCTTGACCCCGATCACGGTGTCGTAAGAGACGACGTTCTGGACATTGATGGGTGCGTTCCGCACCTGCGTCACCTGCCCTCGGAAAGTCTGACTCGGGAAAGCGTCAACCGTGAAATCCACCCTCTGATCGATCGCGACCGAGCCGATGTCCGCTTCCGCCACGTTGGCGTCGATCTGCATGTTCGCGAGGTCGTTCGCGATCGTGAAAAGAATCGGCGCCTGCAAGCTGGCCGCTACGGTTTGCCCGACATCGACATTGCGCGAGATGACCACGCCACCGATGGGCGAGCGGATGGTGGAGTTCTCGAGATCGGCGCGGACCTTGTCGAGCGCGCCTTGTTTGATCTGCACGCTGGCCTCGGCCTGATGGAGCGAAGCGCGCGCCTGGTCGAGTTCGGCCTGGGCCGAGCTCTGCTTGGTAACGAGCGACTCGATGCGACCGGCATTGAGCTTTGCCAATTCCAGCCCGGCCTTGGCGTTGGCCAGTTCGCCTTCGGCTTGCGCGACATTGGCTTGGAAAAGAACGGGGTCGATTTGCGCCACAACTTCGCCCTCTTTCACGGGCGAATTAAAATCGACAAAGAGTTTCTGGATGTTGCCGGAAACCTGGCTGCCGACCTGCACATTCACGACCGGGTTCAGCGTCCCGGTGGCGCTGACCGCTTGCGTGATCGGCCCACGGATCACGGCCGCCGTTTGATACGTCTCCCCGCCATCGCTTCCGTACTGGCGCAGCCCAAAAATGACCGCCAGCAGCAAAACGACAACGGCGGCGATGAAAGCGATTCGTTTCACGAAAACGAGGGAGACATTATTGTTAATGACCGTTTGGAATACAATTCGGTTACAGAAGACTCTCCCCATGCGCCGCTATTTCGAAATCTACACGATCATGCTGCGCAATTCGCTCATCCGCGAGATGAGCTTCAAAGCGAACTTCCTGCTTTGGTTGATCGTGGAAGTGCTCTGGTTCGTGGGACAGATCGCGTTTTTCAGCATCATCTTCGGGCAGGTGGATCGCA